>NZ_JBNNWS010000008.1:0-266967 GCF_050281185.1 Heyndrickxia sp. NPDC080065
TCGTGAGATACGCTGATGACGCTCTCATCTTTGTAAGGAGTGAGACAGCAGCACACAGAGTGATGAAATCAATCGTGAGATTTATAGAAGAAAAACTAGGATTAATAGTCAATGTGCAGAAGAGCAAAATCTCTCGCCCAAAAGATTTAAAATTCTTAGGATTTGGGTATTATTACGATACTAAAAACATGAGGTATCAAGTAAAACCCCATCTCAAGTCAATACAGAAGTTTCAAAGGAAGCTTCGAAAATTAACAAAGCGAAACTGGAGTGTTCCGCTAGACTTCAGAATTTTAAAACTAAAACAAGTCATATTTGGGTGGGTTAATTACTTTAGAATCTCGAATATGAAAAAAGCAATGAGTGGAATAGATAAGAAGCTTCGCTCCAGAATTAGAGTCATTATCTGGAAGCAATGGAAGGTACCAAAGAAACAAATAAAATCGCTTATTCAATTAGGGATTCCTGAGGAAGAAGCGAAAGGATTAACCTTCTGCCGAAGAGGTTACCGGTACATTGGACTATCAAAAGTTGTCCAAAGAGCAATCTCAAACAAAAAACTAAAGCAGAGGGGACTTCCCTCCGCCTTAGAACATTATCTAAAAGTACACACTGTAATATAAATTGAACCGCCGTATACGGAACCGTACGTACGGTGGTGTGAGAGGGGCGAAAATAATTAAATTATTTTCCCTCTACTCGATTTTGACTTACAGCAGTCAAGAATAAAAAGTTATAAATTGATAAAACATAAAAAAAAACAAAAAAGGGGATCTAGTCATTGAAGAACTTTAAACCCATACAATTTAATTTTTTAAATAAAAATTCAACTAAAGAAAAATTGACATCTGCTGAAATGGGGAAACTTTGGGCAACTTATATGGGAAATAGTATGTCCAGAAATGTTCTTAAATATTATCTTAAACATATTGAGGATCAAGATATCAAAAATATTTTAGAGTTAGCCTTAAATTTAAGTGAGTCATTCGTGTCAACAATTAAAGAAATATTTATTGCGGAAAGCTTTCCGATCCCAGTCGGAATTACCGAGGATGATGTCGATTTAGATGCCCCAAGATTATTTTTTGATGAGTTTTATCTTCATTACTTGAAATATGCTGGTAAAGCCGGCCTTAGTATATATTCAATTGCCATTCCCTTAGTTACAAGAGAAGATGTAAGAGACTTCTTTATTTACTGTCTTAACTCTACAGTAAAACTTTTAACTGAGGTCAATATTTTATTAATGGAAAAAGGATTTTTAATAAAGCCTGCACCTATTCCTATTCCAGAAAAAGTAGAATTTATAAAAAAACAAAACTTTTTCAAAGGCTTTTTTGGAAACATTAGACCTCTTCATGCTTTAGAGATTGCACATCTTTACGATAATATTGAGAATGATGTTACAAGCAAAGCGTTAATTATAGGGTTTAGTCAAGTAGCTAAAGACAAACAAGTTCGCCAATTTTTTTTAAGAGGAAAGGATATAACTAACAAACATGTTGAACTCTGTTCAGAGCAACTGCATAAGGAAAACTTACCATCTCCTATATTCTTGGATCATTTAGTGAGTACTTCTACTACTACCCCATTCTCAGATAAATTGATGTTATCTCATAAAATTGACATGTTTTCAATGAAAGTAAGATCCTATGCGAATGCCCTATCCCTTAACGGAAGACTTGATTTAGCTGGAATGTATTCAAAATTTTTGATGGACAATGGACTATATGTTGAAGATGGAACAAATATTATGATTGAACATGGATGGTTTGAGAAACCGCCGGAAGCCGTGGATAGAGATAACCTTTTTGAATGACGACAGAAAGCAAGGATTTTAGTTTAACGGGTTCGGTTGATGGGGAGAAAAATGCTATTAACTATGTAAATAACAAGCTAATTAGCATATATTTCAACAGTAAATTGATAATAAAAATGGAAAGTAAAAACGCTCAGATTTTTCTGAGCGTTTTTTGATACTTTTTACCAAAATAAACTAAGAGAAGCGAGAGAAAAACGGATGAGGTCAAAAAAATACAGTATGTGTTTGCATTAAAATATTGCTTGTTAACGTGTATGGACATAAAAGAAGTGATGCTATCAATATACTGCCAGTCTATAAAACCATAATCTTTTTTGTATGTTTCTGCCAAAACATTTTTATATCTTAGAAATGAACTCCTTTGATAAAGAATTGAAATCACCAAGTGAATTAAGGTAGCTAGAATTCCAACTAATAATACAACAGGTTTAATATTATGATAATTAAAAATTTTTGTCCATAAATATACTAGACAGCAAAACATAATAACAATAATACCCAATAATAAAATTGCTGGGTTCCCATTCCCTGATGTTTTACCAGGTTCGGGATTCATTAAATTACATATCCAAAATATCGGTATCGCTATGATGATTATTCCTATTATGAAAAATATTTTTCTTTTTATAAAAAGCCACCCCCATATCCCTTTATACGTCTAGCCTGCTTCGTTTAAGAACATCATTTCATATTTTAACACGAATTTTCCAATTTCCTTTTAAAAATAAGTTCGCTTGATAAAGGGAACTACCTTGGACAACCCAATCCACAATAGTTTTAGCATGGGTTTTAACAACACCGCATAAATTTATGCGCTGGCATCAATTTGTATGCGTGTTGAAGTGTTAATTATTATGTTAAATTCGTTTTATCGTTGTTATAACAACAAAAAGGGGGACACCAATTCATATACGAATTGTGTCCCCAATTAGGTTGTTAATTAACGTTTTCTCCCCAATAACCGAACCCGTTAATTTTAGTTTCTTGCTTTTTTTTATTTTGAATGATAGTATTCTAAGCAATTAAGAGAAATGAAAAATGGCGGGTTGTTATTTTGAGGATAGAAGACTGCCAAAAATAAAAATGGAAAAAACTTGATTAACAAAAAAATTGATAAACATTAAAAATTAAATAAATTATCCTTCGGGGCAGGGTGAAATTCCCTACCGGCGGTGATGAAGCTCAAGCTTCTTAGTCCGTGACCCGGTTGACATTTGTCAAACGGTGGATCTGGTGAAACTCCAGGGCCGACAGTTAAAGTCTGGATGGGAGAAGGAAAAATAAAATGCAATTGGTATAGGACCATAGTCTCTACCTTTATTTACTTATGCATGAAAAATAAGGATTGATATACGTCAATACCTCTATTTTGTTATTCATGAATAGTGATAGGTGAAGTCTATCTTCAACCTTTATTTAATTATTGCCTTTTTAAGAACCCCTGAAGTGAAATGATTTTTACTTTAGGGGTTTTTTGTATTTTAAATACTTTGTAAGGAGTACAAATGATGAATGATCAATATTATATGAAGCTTGCTTTAGACCTTGCAAAGAGCACTCTCGGACAAACAACTCCAAACCCAGTTGTGGGAGCGGTAATTGTCAAAAACAATCAGGTAGTTGGGATGGGTGCCCATTTAAAAGCTGGTGAATCGCATGCTGAAGTTCATGCGTTACAAATGGCAAAGGAAAATGCTATCGGCGCCACCATGTATGTAACTCTCGAGCCTTGTAGTCATTTTGGGAGAACTCCGCCGTGTTCTGATTTGGTGATTAAATCCGGCATAAAAAGAGTGGTAGTGGCAACAACGGATCCCAATCCAAAAGTAGCAGGAATGGGAATTGATAGAATGCGAGCGGCAGGTTTAATTGTGGAGGTAGGATTGTTCAAGGACGAAGCGGATCAATTAAATCAGATATTTTTCCATTTTATTCAGACGGGCTTACCTTTTGTAACATTAAAATCCGCTACTAGTTTAGATGGGAAAATAGCTACTAGAGAAGGAAAAAGCAAGTGGATAACTGGTAAAGATGCAAGGGATGATGTTCATTATTTTCGACATACACATGATGCGATTTTAGTCGGAGTGAACACAGTTTTAAAAGATAATCCTAGTTTAACAACAAGACAAACAGGTGGAGGGAAAAGTCCTGTAAGAATCATACTAGATACCAATTTGCGAACCCCTCTTGATTCGAAAATAATCGAAGAATTGCAGGCGGAAACATGGATTGTCACTGGTTCAAATGTTGATGAAAAAAGGCTGGTTCCATATAAAACGAAAGGAGTTCATATTTTGAAAATGGTTACTCCATCCATCGAAATAAAAAGTATGTTAAAAAGAATTGCTGAAATGGGTATCAGCTCTATATTTGTTGAAGGTGGAGCAGAAATTCATGGAAGTTTTTTGAAGGAGCGTGCATTTCAACAGGTAATTACTTATATCGCTCCCAAGTTGATAGGTGGCCGGCTTGCTCCTACCTCATTTGGTGGGGAGGGGATCGCTGAAATTGATGATGCCATCCAATTAGAAATTAAAGAAATTAAGGTCATTGGCAAAGATATACGATTAACAGCAATACCTTTGTAAAGGTGGTGAGAAGTACTTGTTTACAGGAATTATTGAAGAAGTAGGGACAATCAGCAGTATTAAGCAATCTGGAAACGCAATTGAATTAAGGATTTATGCAAAAAAAATTCTAGAAGATGTTCAGTTTGGAGATAGTATTTCGGTTAATGGTGTCTGTTTAACGGTTACTACATTTTCAAAAAGCGAATTTCAGTTGGATGTAATGCCTGAAACAATCAAATCAACTAGTTTAAAACAACTAAAAAATGGTTCTAAAGTTAATTTAGAACGTGCGATGTCAGCGAAAGGTAGATTTGGCGGACATTTTGTTTCAGGACATGTGGATGGAATTGGAATTATTAAAAGAATAAGGCAAGTAGATAATGCGCGCTACTACGATATTGAAGTCGAAGCAGCATTGCTTAAATATATGATACTAAAAGGTTCTGTTGCGGTTGATGGTACTAGTTTAACTATATTCGGGGTTAGTGATCAGTCATTTACTATATCCTTAATACCCCATACATTATCCGAAACCATCCTTAATGAAAAAGGTCTTGGTGAAGTGGTGAATATCGAGTGTGATATGCTCGGAAAATATATGGAGCATTTCCTTCACACCCGCCTCACCAATTCTCCAAAAGTTAATAATGCTTCAATTTCTTATGACATGTTAAAAGAAAATGGATTTGTTTAAGGGGGTATTTCAACAATGTTTGATTCAGTAGAAGAAGCTATAGCAGAGTTAAAGGCAGGAAAAGTGATTATCGTTTGTGATGATGAAAATCGTGAAAATGAAGGCGATTTTATTGCATTAGCAGAAAAAGCAACTCCTGATGTGATTAATTTTATGATTACACATGGCAGAGGACTTGTTTGTGTTCCAATAGAAGAACAGCTATCAAAAAAACTCCAACTAACTCCAATGAATGATCATAATACCGATCAATTTGGAACAGCTTTTACCATTAGTGTGGATCATATTTCAACAACTACTGGAATTTCAGCATTTGAACGTTCTGCAACGATAAAGCAGCTAATGAACGAGGAGTCCAGAGCTTCTGATTTTAAGCGGCCAGGTCATATTTTTCCCTTAATTGCGAAAGAGGGTGGTGTGTTAATTAGACCTGGACATACTGAAGCTGCAGTTGATTTAGCTAAACTGGCTGGAGCATCGCCTGCTGGTGTTATTTGTGAAGTAATTAATGGGGATGGCACAATGGCCAGAGTACCTGATTTAAAATTGATTGCAAACAAGTTTCATTTGAAAATGATTACGATCCAAGCTTTAATTCAATACCGAAAAGAAAAGGAAAGTATGGCAAGTTCTAACTAAAAACATATCAAAGGAGAAATAAAAATGGGAAGCATATATGAAGGAAATTTAGTAGGTACAGGACTTAAAATAGGCATTGTCGTAGGAAGATTTAATGAATTTATAACAAGCAAGTTACTCGGTGGTGCTTTAGATGCTTTAAAAAGACATGGTGTGAATGAAGAAAGTGTAGATGTTGCTTGGGTTCCAGGTGCATTCGAAATTCCTTTAATCGCCCAAAAGATGGCGAAATCAGACCGGTATGATGCGGTGATTACTTTAGGGACAGTGATAAGAGGTTCAACACCGCATTTTGATTATGTTTGCAATGAGGCGGCAAAAGGTGTGGCAGCTATTTCATTAAATACTGGGATTCCAGTGATTTTTGGCATATTAACGACTGATTCAATCGAACAAGCCATTGAAAGAGCTGGAACAAAAGCGGGGAATAAAGGCTGGGATGCCGCTGTTTCCGCGATAGAAATGGCTAATATTACTAAATTGGTTTGAAATATGAATTTCTAAAATATTTTTATTAAACTCCTCAAGTTAACTTGGGGAGTTTTCTATATAATTTCATAAAAGTCCTTTCATACTAGAAAAATTGTGGAATTCGAAAACTGTAACTTCTTTGTCACCCTTAATATTTGTTAGTATTCTATACTCATTATTAGATTAATTACAGCAGAGGACGAGTCACAAAGATGCAGAGGTTAAAATGAAGGCGGTTTGTGATAATTATTACATTCATTATTATAGGATTTCAGTTTCATAGTTATTCTTTACATATGGCTCTTTTCTTATACTATGTTGCTATTTGTAACAAAGTAAAAATCGGCAGTAGGATTTTTACGGTTGTTTTTGCGTTTATATAATTAGTATGGGATGAAGAAAAGAGCACGAAACCAATTTAGTTAAGTATTGAGCTATTTACGAAAAGCAACAATCTTTACGAAAATAGCCTTACATAACAATTAGCAAAAGTGGTCGAACCTGTGGAAATTTAAAAAGGGAGTGTCAAAATGAGCAAGAAATCTATAAATTCCTTATTATGTATATTATTATTATCAACTGTTTTGTATGTAGGCTGGGTTTATGTATCAGTAAAAAATGCTGTTTCAACAATGATTGGACCAGTTGGAAGTGATTATCAAGTTGGATTTTTAGATAAAAATACTGATATGCACTTGAAGAAAAAAGGATGAAATTATATAATTTTACAAAACACTAATTGTAAAAATTTAATAATCTACCCCCATTTAAACCTCAGATAAGCAGCTAGAATTTTAGGTTAATGGGGGTAGTTCGATTTATTTAATCATATATTTAGTGTAAAAAACAACAGGAGGTTTGCTATGCCTTCCATTCTATTATTAGAGGACGAAATGTCTATTCGAAGCTTTATCAGCTTAAATCTTAAAAAGGCTAATTTAACGGTCTATGAAGCAGAGACAGGAGAAGCTGCACTAGACATTTTTCAAAAACATAAAGATATTGATATTGCCCTTCTAGATGTTATGCTGCCAGGGATTGATGGATTTGAGGTTTGTAAAGAAATTCGGAAGCATGATAAACGTATGGGTATTATTATGTTAACTGCAAAAGCACAGGAAGACGATAAAGTTAATGGACTTGACACTGGTGCTGATGATTATATTACCAAACCTTTTAGTATTCGGGAATTAGAAGCAAGAATTGGCTCATTATTAAGGAGACTAAAAGCAGTAAAACGTTCTGTACCTGAACAACAGGTCATATCAACCCCTCCATTTTCTTTAGATATAAAAAAGAATACACTATCTAAAAATAATCAAATAATTAATTTGACCCCAACTGAATTCGATTTAATAAAATATTTAATGGAAAATGAAAATCAACCAATTTCAAGGGACCAATTATTGGACCAAGTATGGGGAAAAACATTTGTGGGAGATTTGAAGATTGTGGATGTTAACATCCGTAGAATCAGAAAAAAAATTGAAGAATGTCCATCTGAACCAAAATTTTTAAAAACATATTGGGGAGTAGGATACATATGGAAGTACGATAAAAAACTTTAAAATTAATGAAAATTAAACCTAAATATATATTGGATTAATGCTATTTTTGAATAAATATAGTTGTGGTATATCTTTTTTTCTATTGTTTTTAGTGATAGACCTAATATTTATTTTCTATCGTCTCAAAGCCTAGTATCTCTTTAATAAAGATCTAGGCTTTTGTGTTTTTAGTAACTTAATATAAAATAGTTACTTAGGTGATCGTTCTTTGCTATACTGCAATATAAATGGACAGAAAAAAGGTGACTTAAATGAGTAATAATCATAAATCAGATTCTGCAAAGAAAATACAATCAAGTCGGCTTTGGCTTGTGATTGTCTTAGGTGCATTATCTGCTTTCGGACCTCTCTCTATTGATATGTATTTACCTGCATTACCAAAATTAACAACAGAATTAAGTACGAATACATCGGTTGCTCAGCTAAGCCTGACAGCTTGTCTGATTGGGCTTGCATTAGGGCAACTTTTTGTAGGCCCACTAAGTGATGTTCGTGGACGAAGAAAGCCTCTTATTTTAGCTCTTGTCATTTATTCTATTGCTTCATTGCTATGTGCTTTTAGTCCATCTATATGGATGCTTATTGTTTTACGTTTCATCCAAGGTGCTTCTGGAGCAGCTGGGATTGTGATTTCAAAAGCTTCTGTGCGTGACATGTATTCTGGATCAGAGTTAACGAAGTTTTTTTCGTTATTAATGTTAGTTAATGGAGCTGCACCAATTCTAGCACCCATCGCAGGAGGACAACTCTTAAGCTTTGTTTCCTGGCGTGGAGTATTTATTGTACTTTTTATTATTGGAATCCTAATGTGGTTAGCCGTTACAATTGGGTTGCCAGAAACATTGCCAAACAATCGTCGATCAAAGGGGGGGCTTAATCAAACTCTTTCGACCTTCCGTATCTTAGTGACTGATCGGGAATTTATGGGATATGCAATGTCTCAAGGCCTCGTTTCTGCAGCGATGTTTGCTTATATATCGGGTTCACCATTTGTATTGCAGGAAATATTCGGAGTTTCACCCCAAATGTTTAGTATTATTTTTGCTATAAATGGGATAGGGATAATCATTGCCTCACAAATTACGGGCCGGTTGGCTGGAAAAGTTTCTGAATTAAAGTTATTTATCGTTGGCATTAGTTTGGCTGCAGTAGGTGGGGGTGTACTGCTTCTCGTAGTAACATCCGGAGCAGGTTTAATAGCAGTTATTCCATCCCTTTTCATAGTTGTATCAAGCGTAGGTGTAGTGGGGACAACATCATTTTCATTAGCTATGCAAAATCAAGGAGAATCTGCAGGTAGTGCTTCGGCATTACTGGGCTTGTTACCGTTTATTTTCGGAGCGATTGCGGCACCATTAGTAGGTTTAGGGGGAAGTCATACAGCATTGCCAATGGCCATTGTTATAGCAGTTTGTGATATTGGAGCTTTGGTGTTTTATGCTCTATTGATTAGGAAGAAAAAAGAGAGAACGGTTCATCAACATTCTCTTTAACTAAAGCTTTCTAATAAAAATATGAGTCTCCTGAGTGAGGCTCTTTTTTTTAATGTAGGAAAGAATAAAATTTACTAAGGTTACTAGACGTGAAAAGTGTCTGCTGTGTCTAGCTCTAGCGCTTGCACTTTTCTTATTCGAACATTTCAATAAAATTCTTTGCACTTTTTGATAAGTAGCGATCCTTATTCCATATTAAAGCAGATTCTCCTTTGATTGTGGCATCTTCAATATCAAGTATTTTTACATTTGGTGTTTGAAAAGAAAATAATGTGTATTTTGGAATGATGGTTGCACCGACTCCTGTAGAAACGAGAGATAAAATCATGGAGACATCCGGGCATTCGCAAACTACCTTTGGATCAAACCCATGACGCCTGCATTCATCAACTACTAATTCATACTGACCTGAACCTTGGATACGATGCAATAATAAAAGAGGAATGTCTTTTAAGTGTTTCATCACAATCTTTGAATGGGAAAATTCGGATTTATTTCCCCATTCCTCTGGAATAACTGCTACATAAGGATCCTTCGATAGACGGATGAAGGAAAAGTCGGTTAAATCCATTGGTAAACGAATGATACCAACCTCAATCTCCATATTTTTTAATTGCTGACCGATCACAAATGAATCTCCTTCTCTTAACTGAAGAGTTACAAGTGGAAATTTCTTTAAAAAAGCACGTATTCTTTCTGGGAAAAATGAAAAGCATGATTTAGATGCACCTAAGGCCAGAACCCCTCTTATTCCTTCTTCTGTTTCCTGGACTTCAGTAATTGTTTCTTCAAATTGACGTAATAGCTTTTTCGCATTTTTATAGAGAACGATTCCAGGCTTGGTTAATTCTAACTGTTTTCCGTTTCTTTCTAATAAAGTTACACCAAGTTCTTGTTCGAGAAGCTTGAGCTGATGACTTAAAGGAGGTTGGGCCATATGGAGTTTTTTTGCTGCACGAGTAATTTGCCCCTCCTCAACAATGGTTGAAAAGTAACGTAGCTGCCTAATATCCAATTTCAAAACCTCCATTTTTTAATCATGCCCTTATACTAAGCTCTGCCTGATTAAAAAGTACAAAAGACATTCATACTTTTTAAATATGGAAATCAAATTTTTAAAATATTATAAATATATTCTAACATATGCTACATTCAAATTGTAAGGGTTTTCAATATAGGGATAAACATTAAAAAATAATTAAGGAGTGTTGTAGACATGACATTGCTAGACGAGGCGAAACAAAAATTAAGAGGCTCAATCGCACCGATTGTTACCCCTTTTCATTATGACTATACGATTGACTTTGAATCATTTGAAAACCTTATAGATTGGCATATTGATAGTGGGACTCACGCAATATCTGTAACAGGTACAACAGGGGAGCCCAGTTCATTATCGATAGAAGAGCGAGTTCGTGTAATGGAGACTGCAGCGAAAAAAATTGGCGGAAGGGTGCCTTTTGTTCCTGGAACAGGATCCACTAACCATCAAGAGACTCTTTATTTAACGAAAAAGGCTCAAGAAATCGGTGCAGATGCAGCACTAGTAATTGTTCCATACTATAATAAGCCGTCACAGCATGCGCTTTATAAGCACTTTAAAACAGTCGCTGATTCAGTTGATATCCCCATCATTGTGTATAACATCCCCGGAAGAACAGCTACAAATCTTCATGTAGATACACTTGCGAGACTAAATGAAGACTGTCCTAACATCATCGGCGTAAAAGAATCCAATAAAGATTTTGAACATGTAAACCGAGTTTTATTGAAGTGCGGAAGAGATTTTCTTCTCTATTCTGGAATTGAACTATTATGTTACCCAATGCTGGCAATCGGCGGGGCTGGACATATAAGTGCAACCGCAAATGTCGTTCCCGGAAAAATTGCAGAATTGTATAATTCCTGGACAAAAGGGGATATGAAGGAAGCTTTAGACCTTCATTTTGAATTAATGAAGCTAAATGATGTCCTATTTAAAGATACGAATCCAGCCCCATTAAAGGCTGCATTAGGAATGATGGGAAAAATCAAACCAGTATTGCGAATGCCTATGGATTTACCTACAAAAGAATTGCAAGACGAAATTCGTGAAGTATTGCAACAACATGTAACCTTACCAGATGAGATAGTGGCAAAGGGATAGGAGGATAGAAATGAATTCAGTAAATAATATCCAGCTTTATATTAATGGTGAATTTGTAAATGCGGCATCTGGAAAAACATTTGAAAATATTAACCCGTATACAAATGAAATAATTAATCATATTGCAGAGGGGGATGCAGCAGATATCCAAGCAGCTGTGAAAGCGGCAAAAAATGCTTTCCATGGTGATTGGGGCAAACTGAAGGTAAGTGAGCGCTTATCGTATATTAAAAAAATTGCTGATCTAATTGATGAACATATTGAAGAAATCGCCCCCTTAGAATCATTGGATACTGGGCTTCCAATCAGTCAAACAAAAAATATGGTAGCTCGCTCCGCACAAAATTTTCGATTTTATGCGGAAATGGTTTCGAATCGTTTGGTAGGTGAAGCTTATCAAGTTGATGGAGAATTCATCAATTATACCATTCATAAACCTGTGGGCGTAGCAGGTCTGATTACTCCATGGAATGCCCCTTTCATGCTTGAAACATGGAAAATTGCCCCTGCTTTAGCAACTGGAAATACGGTTGTTTTAAAGCCTGGTGAATGGTCTCCATTAACAGCGAACCGACTGGCTGAAATTATTGATAAAGCAGAGCTTCCAAAAGGTGTATTTAATATTGTCCATGGCTATGGAGAAACAGCAGGAGCAGCACTTGTTGCCCATCCTGATGTGAAATTGATTTCGTTCACGGGAGAAACAACCACTGGTTCAGAAATTATAAAAAATGGTGCTGATACATTAAAACGTGTTTCAGCAGAACTAGGTGGAAAATCACCAATTATTGTTTTTGAAGACGCTCACTTCGAACGTGCACTAGATGCGTGTACATGGGGGATTTTCTCTTTTAATGGTGAAAGATGTACTGCTAATTCAAGACTTTTTATTCAAGAATCGATCTATGAAAAATTTGTTGAAGCATTAAAAGAAAGAGTTCAACAGATTGTAGTCGGTGATCCATTAGACAAACAAACAGAGGTAGGACCGTTAATACATGTAGACCATTTAAATAATGTAAAACAATATCTTGAAATAGCGAAACAAGAGGGTGCAGAACTATATAGTGGTAAGATTCCCGAGCATTTGAAAAATGGAAATTTTGTACCGCCAACATTACTTTTAAATGTTACAAATGATATGAAAGTAGCCCAAGAAGAAATATTTGGTCCAGTCATGGCGGTTATGAAATTTAAGGACGAAACAGAAGTAATTAAATTAGCAAATGATACGAAATATGGACTCGCTGGCTATGTTTGGACAAATGATCTTCAACGTGGACACCGTGTAGCACAAGGTATTGATGCAGGGATGCTTTGGATTAATTCGCAAAATGTTCGTGATTTACGTATTCCATTCGGAGGAAGTAAATATAGTGGAATGGGTCGAGAAGGGGGACACTACGCTTTTGATTTTTACACCGAAACACAGGTAATCCATGTTGCCCTTAGTGAACATCATATTCCACAGTTTGGAAAAAAGAAAAATTAGAGGAGAGACGATAGATGCCGGCTAAAACAGGAAAAGAATATATTACACGATTAAAACAGGCTAATAACAATATTTATATCCATGGTGAGAGAGTAAAAGATGTGACAGAACATCCATCATTTAAAAATGTCATTCAATCTATGGCACGATTATATGATCTTCAATATGAAAAAGCAGATCAAATGCTTTATACGTCTCCAACTAGTGGAAATAATGTGGGGATGACCTTCCTTCAACCAAAGACCATCGATGACTTAATAGCTAGACGAGTAGCAATTACGGAGTGGGCAAAAGTCTCGGGAGGAATGATGGGGCGTTCACCAGATTACTTAAATGCCGAGGTAATGGCAATGGGCGCAGCATATGATTTTTTTGCTGAAGCCGATCCGAGACTTGTTGAAAACGCAAAAAATTATTACGAATATGCCCGTGAAAATGACATCAGTTTGACCCATACGTTGATTCATCCTCAAGTGAATCGTGCGAAAGCACAACATGAACAGAAGGATGCAAATGTAGCTCTCCATTTAGTAGAGAAAAATAAAGATGGAATCATTGTTGATGGAATACGACTGCTTGCTACACAAGGTGGAATCACAGACGAAATTCTTGTCTTTCCTTCCACCGTTAAAAAAGCAGGAGAATTGGATGATCCATATTCTCTAGCGTTTGCGATTCCGAATAATACACCAGGCTTGAAGTTTATAAGCAGAGAGTCATTTGATTATGGGAAAAATCAATGGGATCACCCGCTGTCATCTCGATTTGAGGAAGGAGATGCAATTGTATCATTTGAAAATGTCTTTGTACCTTGGGACCGCGTTTTTGTCTGTGGCAATTCCTCGATTTGTAATCGAACCTTTCGGGAAACAAATGCGGTTGTCCATATGGCTCACCAAGTAGTAGCAAAAAACATAGTGAAAACTGAATTTCTTCTTGGATTAGCTCTTTCGATAATGGATGCAATAGGAATTGACCAATTTCAGCATGTTCAGGATAAAGGAACAGAAATTATGCTTGCTCTTGAAACGATGCGCAGTCATTTATACAGAGCAGAGCATAATGCTAAACCCGATAAATGGGGAACGATGACACCTGATTATGCTGCACTTGATGCGGCACGAAATTGGTATCCAAGAATGTACCCGCGACTAGTAGAGATTTTACGTATTCTTGGAGCATCAGGATTAATGGGAATTCCAACACAAGCAGATTTTCAAAATGAAGATATTGGTGCTTTAATTCATAGAGGTTTACAAGGCAAAAACCTTGAAGGTTATGAACGTGTTCAATTATTCAGGTTGGCATGGGATATGACGATGAGTGCCTTTGGAAGCAGACAAATGCATTATGAATATTATTTCTTTGGAGATCCAGTTCGAATGGGAATGACATATTTTGATGGATATGAGAAAGAGTCATATAAGGAGATCATCCGAGAATTTCTTGGTCAAGGAAATCTGGGCAAATCAAATATTTTAAATGTTTAATAACGGGGTGATGGATGTTGAATTTTAATATTATTCGTACTGCCAGAGCAATACTGAATGTTACAAATTTAGAAGAGTCCAGGCGTTTTTATGTTAATGCTCTTGGATTTGTTGAAACTGAAAGCGATGATACTCATATTTATTTACGCGGGCTTGAAGAGCATGTTCATCATAGTTTAGTACTGAAAAAAAGTGATCACCCTAGTGTAGAGGTGATTAGTTATAAAGTATTTTCTGAGGAAGATTTAGAAGCATTATCTGTTTTCTTTAATAAAAAGGGATTAAAGACAAAATGGCTAGAGCCAGGTGTTCAACATGCGATAGGAAGGACATTAAGGGTTCAAGATGTGTCGGGGTTACCTGTAGAATTTTTTGCGAAAATGGAGACGGTTGATCGATTACTTCAGCGATATGATTTATATAAAGGAGCGAAGGTTCAACGAATTGACCATTTCAATTGTGCAGTGACAGATGTTGAGAAAGCTTACAATTTTTATATTAAAGAATTGGGATTTGCTTGTTCAGAATACACAACAGCAGATGATGATAAGATTTGGGCTGCATGGCTGCATCGTAAGCCAACGGTTCACGATGTAGCTTTTATGAATGGAGTAGGTCCACGATTACACCATATAGGCTTTTGGTTAAGCGATCCAATGAGTGTTATTCATACATGTGATGTACTAGCATCAATAGGCTATGGAACAAGTATAGAAAGAGGTCCTGGACGTCATGGCCTATCAAACGCATTTTTCCTTTATTTGCGTGATCCAGATGGGCACCGAATTGAACTTTATAATGGTGATTACTTAACAAGTGATCCAGATTTTAAACCTGTTCGATGGGATATCGATGACCCGATGCGGCAAACATTTTGGGGACATGCAGCACCAGATTGTTGGTTTAATGAGGCATCAACTGTATTAGATGTTAATACCGGAAAAGTAGTCGATACAAGTGATCCTCTTTTAGAAAAGAAAAAACCATCGATCATCATTTAAATAATGGTTATTTTAATGATTATTGTTGATAAAATCGCCTGTAGGGTAGGCGTGAAGCGATTTCTATACGGAGTATAACTAGCTGAACGCATACCCTACAGGGCTTTTTCAGAAACAACAACATTGTCTAACAAAGCCTAAATAAAAAGGAAGTGGTGAGATGAATAAAATACGGTTCAAGCTCCGCGGCAAACAGTCGTTAGAAGAAGCAACTATAGATGATCAAGGATTTTCTCTCCTAATCAATGAATCTAGTTACAATATACATCAGCTGCCGTGGGATGTTCCCGTTGATGGAACAATTTATGGAACTTTATATAATTATAAGGAAACCCTTAAATCACAAGCTGACCAATTTTATGAAGAGCCTTACAAGGTTCCACCGAAAGCACCAATTTTATATATTAAGCCAGCGAATACATTCATCGGCTATAACATGCCAATACCGCTTCCGAAAGGCGTGCAAGAACTAGAAGTAGGGGCAGCACTTGGGATTGTTATCGGCCGGACTGCTAAAAAAGTAAAACAGGATAAGGCTTACGACTATATATCTGGTTACACAATTGTGAATGATATTAGCATTCCTCATAAAAGCGTATATCGGCCAGCTATAAGTCAAAAATCAAGAGATGGATTTTGTCCGATAGGGCCATGGATTGTTGAAAAACAAGAGGAAGTCAATCCAGATAATATGGGAATAAAGGTATTTATTAACGAAGAGCTGCGTCAGGAAAATACAACAGCTAATTTGGTTCGCAATATACCATGCTTAATTGCTGATATTACAGAATTTATGACATTAAATGCTGGTGATACTTTATTAGTCGGAATACCGCCAAGTCCACCTTTAGTTAAAGCAGGAGATCGAATTAGAATCGAAATTGAGCATATAGGTTACTTGGAAAACACAATTGTTCATGAGGATGAGTTGGTTTTGGGGGTGAAAGTGTGAAAAGGGCACGGGTCGCATATATGGGTTCTGTCCATGATGCTTATGAAAAAGATGGGGAACTTAGATTAGATGATGGAAGAATTGTTTTCCAACATGAAGTGGTTTGGCTCCCGCCAATTATCCCAAAAACAATATTTGCTCTTGGTTTAAATTATGCAGATCATGCAAAGGAACTTGACTTTAAGGCACCTAGTGAACCATTAGTTTTTCTAAAAGGTCCAAATACATTAATTGGTCATCGGGGACAAACCCGACGTCCTGCCGATGTCACCTTTATGCATTATGAATGTGAGCTAGTAGCGGTTATAGGAAAAAGGGCACGAAATGTAGAAACTAAAGATGCTTATGAATATGTTGAAGGATATACAATCGCTAATGATTACGCCATTCGCAATTATTTAGAAAATTACTATCGTCCAAATCTACGCGTAAAAAATCGAGATACATGTACACCGATTGGACCATGGCTTGTAGATGCTGCAGATGTCGAAGATCCAATGAATCTTATCTTACGAACATATGTAAATGGTAAACTGACACAAGAAGGATCAACAAAAGATATGATTTTCAGCATCCCTTATCTAATTGAATATTTAAGTAGTTTTATGACGTTAAATCCTGGAGATATTATTTTAACCGGAACACCTAAAGGAGCTGTTGACACGAAAGTTGGGGACGAAGTTGTGACGGAAATTGAAGGTATTGGACGTCTGGTTAATACAATTGTAGATGAAGATGAGGCACATTGATATAACGGTAATTTATATACATGTGGGGTGAAGAAGCAATGCCACATTTCATTATCGAGTACACTGATAATATTAAAGCTCAGACCAACATACATGATCTGCTAAAGAAAATAAATGGTGTATTAATTTCAAGAAGCGACATTTTTCCAGTCGGTGGAATCCGCTCAAGAGCAGTCGAACTGCATGATTATGTAATTGCGGATGGGGGCTATGATGATGCGTTTGTTCATGCATGTTTAAAAATCGGTGCGGGACGATCTCAGGAAGATAAAAAGGCAGTTTGCAATGAGATTTTTGAAGTAATGAAATCGCATTTTGCACAATTGTATCAAGAAAGGTATTTAGCTTTATCTCTTGAGTTGATTGAATTTAGTGAAACAGGAACATATAAATATAATAATATTCATTCGCGATATAAGAAAAGCGGAGGCGCCTTGCCCATCGACGTACGGACTGGAGGGACTTCGACTGAGATAAAGGAAACACGATGAGGCCGTGAGGGCGAATCGATGTTGACTTATCGTAGGGAGGAGTCCTGAAGTACGCTAGTCGATAGGCGCTGGAGCTAGACATAGCAGATACTTTTCTTGTCTAATATCCATAGTATACTTAATACTTTCTTACCTTATAAGAAATAAATAAGCCTCCATCAACTAAAAAATAGCTTAAAATCACCTGTATGGTATGTGTGAAGCGATTTCTTTACGTAGTAAAACTAGCTGAACGCATACCATACAGGATTTTATTAGAACCAACACCATTGTTTAACAAAGCCAAAGAATAAAGGAGGGCAAAAAATGGATGATCGAGTATTTCGAACGGCAATGGGGAAATTTGCAACAGGAGTAACCGTGATTACTACCGCTACTAATGAAATAGTCCATGGAATGACAGCAAATGCATTCATGTCAGTATCGCTTAATCCAAAATTAATCCTCATTTCCATCAATAACAAAGCAAATATGAAACAGTTTATAGAAGAATCGGGGAAATTTGCAGTTAATTTTTTATCAAAAGAACAACAAGATGTTTCAAAGTGCTTCGCAGGTCAGTTGATTGAAAAAAAAGAAATAGAATTTCAATGGCTCCATGATATACCAATTCTTCCCGATTCTCTAGTAAACATTGTCTGCAGTTTATACGATACCCACCAAGGGGGAGACCATACGCTTTATATCGGAGAAGTAAAGGATATATGCATCCAAGAAGGTACGCCACTGACATTTTTTGAAGGAAAGTACAATTCTATAGCTTAATATAAGAAAAGCGCGAGCGCCGCAGCTCTAGCGTACGGATTTCGTAGTCTTCTACTGAGATAAAGGAGACACGGCGAGGGACGAGTCGATGTTGACTTATCGTAGGGAGAAGACGGAGAAATCCGCTAGCCAATAGGCGCTGGAGCTAGACACAGCAGACACTTTTCATGACTAATACCCTTAGTAAATTTTATACTTTCTTACCTTCTAAAAAATCCTTGAGTATATAGCTACTCAAGGATTTTTTACCTAAATAATGGATTAAGCAGATGATATTTCCTAATTTCTATTCTAATTGGAGTTTTATTAACAAGATAAGCCATAAAAGCATTTAAATTACTATTCTTGAAAACTATTTTAATATAGTAAATTCAGGCGGCGTAATTATTTTTTGGAAGTTACTAAGTTTAAAGAATGAGGATTAAAAGTGGTTTATTAGTCTTGTTCAAAAGGTAAACTCTATTATGAAAGTTTGCAATTTTGCTTTTTCTAAAAATTTGGTTGACTATCTAATTATTTTTAAATTATGATATTTTTATACTGAAATAATTATATCAGACTAGGGGGAGAAAATGTGGACACAACTTTAGAAAATCAACTAGCGTCCAAAAAATCAAAAAAGCACCCACCTGGATTATACTTGTTATTTTTGACAGAAATGTGGGAACGTTTTAGTTACTTTGGTATGAGAGCTATTCTTATTCTTTATTTAACTAAATCATTAGTTAATGGTGGTTTAGGAATGAACGGAAGTACTGCACTTTTGATTTACGGCTATTTTACAGGTATGGTTTATTTAACACCACTTATTGGTGGATATTTATCTGACCGTTTCTTAGGACAAAGATTAGCAATCACTATTGGTGGGATAACAATGGCGCTGGGAAATTTCGTATTGTTTGCTCATCAAAGCTTAACAGCTGTTTATATTGGTTTAATCTTATTAATTATCGGTAACGGTTTCTTTAAACCAAATATTTCTACTGTTGTTGGTGGATTGTATTCTGAAGGTGATAAACGTCGTGATGCCGCATTTACGATTTTCTACATGGGAGTAAACATTGGGGCCTTTTTCTCACCATTAATCATTGGACTGATTACAGATAAATGGTTTGCTATTCAAGCAAATGGTGTAATCGAACATGGTTATAAATATGGTTTTCTTGCTTCTGCTATTGGAATGGTCATCGGACAAATATTTTTTAATGCATTAGGAAATCGATATCTTGGTGATATTGGTAAAAAACCAACTGGCAAGCCTGCTGTATCAGCTGCAGGAAAAAATGTGAAAACGAAGTTAACAAAGAGAGAAAAGCAAAGAGTTGGAGTAATTTTTATTCTTGCAGCATTTGTTGTATTCTTTTGGGCAGGATTTGAACAAGCTGGTGGGGCAATGAGCTTATACACTGATAAGTTTGTTGATCGTTCTATCTTCGGATGGGAAATTCCCACCTCTTGGTTCCAATCGGTAAATCCGTTATTTATCGTTTTATTAGCACCACTTGTTTCGATGCTGTGGGTCAAGCTATCTAATAGAAAAAAAGGTGATTTGGCTGTCCCAACTAAGATGGCTTTTGGTATGATCCTATTGGGATTAGGTTATATAGTTTTATTATTGGCAATTATGAAAACAGGCAGTAATGAAAGTAATATCACTGCAAAAGCAAACATTTTATTTATTGTGTTTACTTACCTATTCCATACAGTTGGAGAACTCTTCTTATCTCCAGTTGGATTGTCATTTGTCAGCAAAATTGCACCAGTAAAATTTGCATCACTATTAATGGGGGTTTGGTTAGGAAGCTCAGGTGTTGCAAACATATTAGCTGGCCGTCTAGGTGCATATACAGAATCAATGGGATATTTTGAAGTCTTTGGTTTAATTGGACTTGTAGCTATTGTCCTCGGTTTATTGCTACTCTTAATTTCCAGAAAACTTGTGAAAATGATGGGTGAGGATGAGCTAGAAAACGAGACAAAAGAACAAGAAGATAACGTCAAAGATGGTGTTTTAGGAATAAACTAAAAATTGATTTAATAAGGGGTGCTCTTTAAGAGCATTCCTTTTTTTGATGTTGGTTTCACAATAATCTAAATTGAATGTAATTTCCGAAAAAACAATTGACAACATTTAAAGAGAAAGTTATTCTGAAATTAATATAACGTAAATATGTATCTACGAGATAAAAACGTCATATAAAGTAAAGATATGTTTTTTACAATCTAGCGCAAGGAGGAATTTATGATTGAATCTGAAGATCGTTCAATAATTAAACTTCAACAGCTGCAAGGTTTGAAAAACACAGTTAATCGGGTTTATGAGCAAGTACCATTTTATCAGCAAAAATTTCTCGAACATCATATCACACCTCAAGATATACAATCCTTAGATGACATTCAAAAACTTCCCTTTACAACGAAACAAGACTTGCGTGATCACTATCCATTTGGACTATTTGCAACAAGTCAACACGAAATAGTTCGCCTCCATGCCTCATCAGGAACTAGCGGGAAACCGACAGTGGTTGGGTATACGAAAAAGGACATCGCTGATTGGTCTTCCATGGTTGCAAGAGCCATTTCTATAGCTGGAGGTAAATCTGGTGATATACTTCATAATGCTTATGGGTACGGCTTATTTACTGGTGGACTTGGCCTCCATTATGGCGGGGAAGAATTAGGTGTTACAGTTATCCCGATTTCTGGAGGAAATACCGATCGACAAATTCATATGATTCAAGATTTAAAACCAACAATTCTTTGCTCTACTCCCTCATATGCACTAAATATAGGAGAGAGAATGCTTGAACTTGGTTACAATCCTCGGGAAACTTCATTAAAGATTGGTATTTTTGGTGCAGAGCCGTGGTCGGAGAAAATGCGGACAAAACTTGAAGACTTATTTAATATAAAGGCTTGCGATATATATGGTCTTAGTGAAGTTGTTGGACCTGGTGTTGCAATGGAATGTTATGAAGGTCAAAATGGACTACATATTGCAGAGGATCATTTTCTAGTTGAAGTCATTAATCCAAGCACTCTAGAGCCGGTTCCTGAAGGTACAGAAGGCGAATTGGTTTTTACAAGCACACAAAAGGAAGCGCTTCCAATTATTAGATACAGAACCGGAGATATCGCAAGTATTACCACTGAAAAGTGTATTTGTGGCCGTTCGACGACAAGAATGTCCCGAATAAAAGGCCGTATTGACGATATGATAATCATCAGAGGGATAAATGTTTTTCCTTCAGAAATAGAACATCATCTTATTCAAATAAAAGAAATTGCACCACATTATCAAGTACATCTTCTTAGAACATCCTCATTAGATGAAACCCAGCTTCACGTTGAAATAAATGAAGACCTGTTTCAAAAATCATCCCAGAATCTTCAACATCCTTTAATACAAACACTTCAAGCAGAAATATACGAAAAAATGAAATCTCATTGTCTAGTATCTATGAATATAATCATTCATCCCCCAAAGGGGATTCCAAGATCCGAAGGAAAGGCGGTACGAGTTGTTGATCATCGCAAAAAGCTTCAAGAAAGGAGATAGTCATGAGTATTGTTGATATAAACAAATTGACAGAAGAAGAAAAGCTAGAACAGTTTATGGGAAAAATAAACAATGGTGAGAAAATTGAAGCCGACGATTGGATGCCAGATGATTATCGGATGGTGTTAATTAAACTGATTTCCATGCATGGTATAAGTGAAATTATGGGAGCATTGCCGGAAAAAGAATGGGTACCGAAAGCACCTTCATTACGTAAAAAGCTTGGCATTATGGCGAAGGTTCAAGATGAGATGGGGCATGGACAGCTTTTACTTCGTGTTGTAGAGGATCTCCTTCAGCCGTTAGGTAAAACCCGAGAAGATATCATGGAAGATTTATTTACCGGTAGATTGAAATTTCATAACGTTTTTCATATGGAGGCACCAACATGGGCCGATGCCGGAATGATCGCCTGGCTCGTTGATGGAGCTGCGATTATGACACAAACAAATATGCTTCAAGCATCCTATGGTCCATACGCAAGAGCTTTGCAAAGAATTTGTGCAGAGGAAGTATTTCATGCCCAGCACGGTGAATCCATTATTATGGCACTTGCGGAAGGGACTGAGCAGCAAAGAGAGATGCTGCAGGATTCTTTAAATAGATGGTGGGATTCTCTTTTAATGTTTTTTGGTCCTGCAACTGCACAAACAACAGGATCATCTAAACAAGATCTTACGATTAAATACAAAATACGTACAAAAACAAATGAACAATTACGCCAAAATTTTTTTACAAAATACGTTCCAAGAGTCCTTGCACTCGGTTTGAAGCTTCCAGATGAAACGATGCACTTCGATCAAGAAGAAGGTGTATGGATATATCGACAACCAGACTGGAATGAATTCAAAAAGATCATATCAAATAATGGTCCGAAATCGAAGTCTCGACTCGAACTCCGACTAATGGCATATGAGAATAATCGCTGGGTGCGTGAGGCGTTAGGTTAAAAGATATTAGTTTGAAAATAAAACTGTAATTGGTTTTAAGATAAGAAAGTTAATTCTGTCTAGCGCAAGCAGCCATCGGCTAGCTGATTTCTTCGTCTTCTCCCTACGATAAGCGGGCATCGGCTCCTGAACTACCTCGCCGTGTTTCCTTTATCTCAGTCGAAGACTACGAAGGTGAAATTGGTACTTCAAATTTCACTCATCCGTACGCTAGAGCTGCGGCGCTTACGCTTTTCTTATAAGGAGTGATTCATTTGCACGAAAAGCACAATTCCAATGACTTTTATGAGGTGTTTGAAGTTTTTAGTAGACGCACCTTTAAGTCAGATATGCTACATCAATTTAGTTTGCTTGCACCGAACCAAGAAATGGCCTTTGTTATGGCACAAGAAAATTTTATGCGTCGCGAACCAGTTGTAGACATTTGGGTAGTGAAAAGATCCGATATTCGGAAAGCCAGTGCCGAGGAAAAAAATTCTTTTTCGCGGATAGATAATAAGGATTATCGATTAACTAAAGGATATGGCTATTTAAAAAAGAAATGGCGTCAATATGAGCAACAAATATTAGATGAAAAGGAAATTATGTCATGGGGAGGAGACCAGCGTGGATCGGCAGAACGTAAATGAAAATAATGAATACAAAAGCGTACTAATCGAACTTTTATACCAATTAGCCGATGATGATTTCATTCTAGCATATCGAGGGTCTGAATGGCTCGGGCTAGTTCCGCATATAGAAGCAGATATTGCATATGCATCTATCAATCAGGATACAATGGGTCACGCTGTTATGTATTATGAGCTGCTAGAATCTCTAGATGAAGGATTAGCAGATGAACTTGCTCATTCTAGAAAAAGTGCTGAACGAAAGAATGCTATTTTACTTGAAATGGCAAATGGTACAGGAACGTACTTAGAAAAGCCAAAATATGATTGGGCATTCACTGTAGTGCGTCATTATTTCTATGACACTTATAAAAAACTAAAACTTGAAGCTCTAAAACAATCATCCTATGAACCTTTATCCCATGCTGCGATGAAAATGAAAATGGAGCAATATTATCATATTATGCATTGGAAGGTATGGTTTAATCAGCTTTGTTTAAGCAAAGGAGAAGGGAGAACGAGAATGCATGCTGCCATTCAAAGGGTATGGGATGAAATGGAAGGACTGCTAACATACGGTCCGAAAAGCAAATTAATGTCGGAATTTGGACTAATTGAAGAAGAGAGTTTGTTTAAACAACGCTGGGAAGTAGAAATGAGGAAGGTGTTTGAGGAAGTATCCCTACCTTATCCAGGGGAACCCCAAATGAAAAAAGGAAATGGAAGGGATGGATACCATACTGAGGATTTAAACCAGGCTCTATCAACTTTAAGTGAAGTGTATGAATTGGATCCACAAGCATCTTGGTAAGGGAGGAGGCAGCTTTGCTCCTAAAAAACGAATTATTTTTAAAAGTGGAAAATTGTTTGAGAAATGTAAAGGATCCTGAGATTCCGTCGGTCAGTGTGATCGATTTAGGAATGGTTGAAGAAATCAATATTCAGGATAACAAAACGGTTCTAATAAAGGCTTTGCCTACATTTTTAGGATGCCCTGCATTAGAAATTATTAAAAAAAATATCATTGAAGAGGTTCAGAAATTAACTGAGGTAACTGCTGTTGATGTGGAGTTTATTTATCATCCACCATGGACTTCCGATCGAATTACAGATGAAGGAAAAGAAAAGCTAAAGTTATTCGGTATAGCCCCACCGCCGGAGTTTATTGTTCAAAGTAACGAATGGAAAGTTGAATGTCCGTATTGCGGCTCGTATTACACAACGATGGAAAACCTATTTGGACCGACCGCTTGCCGAAGTATTTTGTATTGTAAAATTTGCAAAAACCCATTTGAAGCAATGAAACCAATTTCTAATTTAATGTAAATGAGAGGAGAATGCACAATGTACAAAATGATCGCTTTATATAAAAAACCAGAGGACACAGCAAGCTTTGATGAACATTATTTTAATAGTCATATTCCATTATCGAAGAAAATACCAGGACTGAAGAAGGTAGAAGTTACAAAAATGTCTAGTTCCAGTCCGTATTACTTAATGTGCGTTATGTCCTATGAAAGCAAAGAGGCTTTTAAAGAAGCTTCAAAGACACCTGAATCAAAGGCATCTGGAAAAGATGTGATGGAATTCGCTGGGGATCTAGTAACATTTATGTTTGGTGAAGATACGAATGATTAATTATCAACACATTCAGGTTGAACAGTTTGAAAAGATTGGAACGATACGTTTAAATCGACCGAAAGTATTGAATGCATTGAACCGAAAAATGGTTCATGAAATTGTCAATGCGTTTATAGAAATGGATCAGGATGATGATGTGAAGGTCATTGTGTTATTCGGAAATGGGAAGGCATTTGCCGCTGGGGCGGACATCGGTGAAATGGCTCAAAATGATGCGGTTGATCTTGAATTGTTAAATCAATTTGCCGATTGGGATCATCTAGCATTAATAAAAAAGCCAATCATCGGAGCAGTGCATGGTTTTGCATTGGGTGGAGGTTTTGAGCTAGCACTAGTCTGTGATCTTCTATTTGCAGCAGAAGATGCGAAGTTTGGATTTCCCGAAATTAATTTAGCGGTTATGCCGGGTGCTGGGGGGACACAGAGATTAACGAAATTAATGGGGAAAACAAAAGCGTTAGAGTGGCTTTGGTCCGGTGAAATGATGTCGGTAGAAGAAGCCGTTCGTTTTGGGATTATTAATAAGATCTTTCCTAAGGAGTTAGTAGTAGAAGAAACGATAAAGTATGCGAAAAAGCTAGCGGAAAAACCTGCACTTTCAGTACGCTTTATCAAAGAAGCTGTTAATAAAGCTATCGACTATTCTCTTTATGAGGGAATGCAATATGAGCGTAAAAATTTTTCACTATTATTCTCATCAGAAGATCAAAAAGAAGGCATGAGAGCATTTCTTGAAAAAAGAAAGCCCGAATTTAAAGGGAGATAAGGGGGATTACATGTACGAGACAGTAGTATATGAAGTGAAAAATCGTGTAGCTTGGCTTACATTAAATCGACCGGAAAAACTAAATGCATTTAACGAACAAATGAAAATAGAGGTAAAAGAAGCTCTTAAAGAAGCAGCAAAGAATACAGAGGTTCGAAGTATCGTGATTACTGGAGCTGGTCGTGCGTTTTGTGCAGGCCAAGACCTTCAATCAGTAAAGGAAGATACAGACTATGGTGATCTGTTAAGAAAGTATTATAATCCGATGGTACAACAAATGGCGTCAATTGAAAAACCTATAATAGCTGCTATTAACGGAACAGCTGCTGGTGCAGGGCTAAGCTTAGCTCTCGCATGCGACTTTCGTCTAGCCTCTGAGAAGTCTAGCTATATTGAAGCATTTATCCATGTTGGTTTAGTGCCTGACTCAGGTAATATGTATTATCTTCCTAGAATCGTAGGCCATGCTAAAGCGTTGGAACTGGCGATATTAGGTGAGAAAATTTCAGCAAATGAAGCTAAAAATGTTGGTCTTGTAACACAAGTCATATCAGTCGAATCATGGGATGAGGAAGTTACAGCTTTTGCTGAAAAGTTAGCCAGTATGCCTACAAAAACAATTGGATTAATCAAGCGCTATTTAAATCAAAGTTGGGATTCTAATTTACAAGAGGTTTTAGAAAAAGAAGCATATGCACAAAAGATTGCCGGCCAATCCTCCGATCACAAAGAAGGAATTGCCGCCTTTTTAGAAAAAAGAAAACCTCTTTTTAAAGGGAATTAAAATGTTTATAGCGGGTATTTGTGAACAATATCCGCATCTCTCAAAAAAGAATTTACCGAGAGGATGGTTGGATTGATTCAAAATATTGCGGTTATAGGTTCAGGGGTTATGGGCAGGGGGATTGCTTATGTTGCAGCACTGGCTGGGTTTTCGGTCCATTTATATGATATAGATGAAAAATCATTAGTAACAGCTAGAGATGAGATCGGGAATATTTTTCAAAAAGGGATTGCTAGAAAGAAAATAACTCCGCAAGATAGACAAAGTGCTGAAAATAGGCTCGTTTATGTACATGATTTAGGGGAGGCAGTAAATAAAGCTGACCTAGTAATTGAAGCTGTCCCTGAAAAAATAGAAATAAAGAAAAGTATTTTTGAAGCGATTGATCAATTATCTCCAGCACATTGTCTTTTTGCTACAAATACTTCAACGATGAGTCCAACAGAAATTGCATCCTTTACAACACGACCGCAAAAGGTTATTGCTATGCATTTTTTTAATCCTGTACATAAAATGCCATTAGTCGAAATAATTAAGGGCTTAGAAACGGATGATGAAACTGCAGAAATTATTAGGGGAATTGCTGAAAAAATGGGGAAGGAAACCGTTGTTGTTAATGAATTTCCCGGATTTGTAACAAGCAGAATTAGTGCATTAGTTGGGAATGAGGCATTTTATATGCTGCAAGAAGGGATCGGCAAACCAGAGGATATTGATAAAGCAATTAAGCTTGGCTTGAACTATCCTATGGGGCCTTTCGAATTAGCTGACTTAGTGGGTCTTGATACAAGATTGAATAACTTAAATTATTTATATCAAACATTAGGTGAAAAATATCGTCCAGCACCACTTTTGGTTCAATATGTGAAATCTGGTAGACTTGGAAGAAAGACTGGGATTGGTGTTTATGATTACACCTCTGGAGGTGATTCACGATGATTACCGTTGTCATAGTTGATGCAGTCCGTACACCAATAGGAAGATATAAAGGGACATTGAAAAATGTTCGCCCAGATGATCTTGGTGCCGTTGTTATTAAAGCCTTACTGGAAAGAAACCCGAACATTCCAATAAATGAGATTGAAGAGGTTGTATTTGGAAATGCCAATCAAGCTGGAGAAGATAATAGAAATGTTGCGAGGATGTCTACACTTCTTGCTGGACTGCCAGTCGAAACCGCTGCAACAACGATTAATCGTTTGTGTGGGTCTGGTTTAGATGCGGTGAACTATGCAGCTAGAGCGATAGCTGTAGGTGAAGGAGATATTTTTATCGCTGGAGGCACGGAAAGCATGTCAAGAGCCCCTTTTGTCATGGCGAAACCGGAGCAAGAGTTTCCGAGAGGGAATATGGAATTGTTCGATACAACGATTGGCTGGCGTTTTATTAATCCTCGTTTAAAAGAAATGTATGGAACTGATTCGATGCCTGAAACGGCTGAAAACGTGGCCAAAAGATATCAGATTACTAGAGAAGAACAGGATCGATTTGCATGGTTAAGCCAAATGAAAGCAAGCAGAGCAATGGAACAAAATATTTTCGACCGAGAAATTGTACCTGTCCCAATCGTCGATCGAAAAGGAAATGTTACTGAAGTTGTTAATGATGAACATCCGAGGCCCAATACATCCATTGAAGCTTTAGGGAAATTAAAACCATTATTTATGGATGGAACCGTAACAGCAGGAAATTCATCGGGAATTAATGACGGAGCTGCAGCTTTGCTCATGATGAGTGAAAAAAAGGCAAAGGATCTCGGATTAACAACTTTAGTTAAATATAAAGCAACAGCTACTGCAGGACTTGAACCAGCTGTAATGGGTCTCGGTCCGGTTTATGCTACTAGAAAAGTATTAGCACGAACAGGGTTGACTATTAAGGATATCGGTTTAGTTGAAATTAATGAAGCATTTGCTTCGCAATCAATAGAATGCATTAGACAGCTAGAACTTAATCAAGAATTTGTAAATGTTAATGGTGGAGCAATCGCATTTGGTCATCCGCTGGGTGCCAGTGGAGCCAGAATTTTAACAACATTGATTTATGAAATGAAACGAAGGGGTACAGAAGTTGGTTTAGCGACTATGTGTATAGGTGTTGGCCAAGGGATTGCCACGATTGTTGAAAATGTTTAGCAGCTGTTCACCAAACATGAAACATACAAAAAAAGGAAGGTAGTTTTTAGATGAACAGCAGTCTTAATACAAGATCGATGATTTTTACAATATACGGGGATTACATTCGGCATTATGGTAATGAGATTTGGATCGGTAGTTTAATTAAATTATTGAAAGTATTTGGACATAACGAGCAATCTGTCAGAGCAGCTGTATCAAGGATGAGTAAACAAGGCTGGGTTGAATCAAGAAAAGAAGGAAACAAAAGCTACTATTATTTAACACCCCGCGGTGTCGATCGTATGGATGAAGCAGCAACCCGGATTTTTAAATTAAAACAGGAAAAATGGGATGGGAAATGGATAATGCTTACCTACTCTATTCCAGAGGAGAGACGGACTATTCGTGATGAATTAAGAAAGGAGCTAATATGGAGTGGCTTCGGTGCAATTGCGAATAGCTGTTGGATTTCCCCTAATCATTTAACTAAACAAGTAAATACGCTTATAGAAAAATATGAAATCAGTGAAAATGTTCATGTATTTTTGACGGAATATCAAGGCCCGCATGAACATCAAAGGCTTATCCAGGAATGTTGGGATATAGCCGAGATTAACTCCCAGTATAAAAGATTTATAGATGGATATCAGGAAAAATATGAAATAGCAAAAATAAAAATTCAAAGTGGAAAAATGACACCTGCTGATTGTTTTGTCGAAAGAACAAAGCTTGTCCATGAATATAGAAAATTTTTATTTATCGATCCAGGATTACCTGAAGAATTACTTCCAGAAAAATGGCTTGGAAATCAAGCAGCCCTACTATTTTCTGATTATTACAGGGAATTAGCAGAACCGGCAGGAGAATTTTTTGAAACGGTTTTTAGAGAAGGAAATGAATTGAAACGGAAAAATAAAAAATATGATATTTTCCAGCATCCTTTAATATTGGAAGATTAGCGAAAAAAAGAGGGGACAAAATGAATACGCTAGTAGAACTACTTGGAATAGACCTTCCTATCATACAAGGAGGGATGGGAAATATAAGCAATGCTAAACTTTCTTCATCAATCTCTAATGCAGGTGGTCTTGGAACAATCGGAGTAGGTACGTTAACTCCTGATGATGTAGAAAAGATGATTAATGAAATACAAGGACTTACTAATAAACCTTTTGCTGTTAATCTTCCTATAAAAGTAACTCCATTTATCCATGAAATGGTTGAACTGATATTAAAATATAAGGTGCCAATCGTCTCATTATCTGCTGGTAATCCGGCACCTTTCATCTCAAAATTACATGAACATGGTGTGAAGGTAATGGTTGTTATTGGTGCAGTAAACCAAGCGGTGAAAGCAGAACAAGCAGGAGCGGATGTCATTATTGCTGAAGGTTATGAAGCCGCAGGGATTAATTCACCATTTGAAACAACAACCTTAACATTAATCCCTCAAGTTGTAGATGCAGTAAAAGTTCCTGTTATTGCAGCGGGAGGTATTGCAGATGGAAGGGGGCTTTTGGCTGCATTAGCACTTGGTGCCCAAGGGGTTCAAATGGGAACTAGATTTGTGGCTACACAGGAAGCACCTTTTTCAAAAGAATATAAAAACAAAATAATAAATGCAAATGATCATAACACACTTATCATTGGTCGATCTCATGGACAGATAAGGAGAGTGTTAGAAGGAGATTATGCATCGAACCTCTTAAAAAATGAAGGAGAGTATTCTAACCAAGAATTTGCAGAGTCTACCAGTGAAAAACATCATCTACTAGGAGCTATTGAAGGCGACGATAAAAAAGGCTTTATGAATAGCGGCCAAATTGCAGGACTAATCAGTAATGAACCAACCATAAGTGAACTTTTTGAAGAGATTATGCAGGACTGTCGAAAAAAGTTGAAAAACGTAGTAAATCAAATCAATTTATAAGCAGGAACATATAGCTAATTTGAAGAAATTATCACAGTGAATCGACAGTTGTAGAAATTTCGGAACATTTTGAAAATGCGATCTCAAGTACTGTAACGATTCGATTTTTTACAAACACATTTTTAAGGAGGTATCAAATGATAATTAGGTAAACAGAAATTCGTATTTGTTTTTACTTTGTTTGTTATTTTGAAAGAAGATTATGGGGGGAAATGGGATGAAAATAGGTTGGAAAAAAAGTGCTATCGTTTTATTTAGTGCAATTTTATTAACTGCATGTGGCACACAAAATGATAAGAAACCTGCTGGAGGAGAAGCGAATGGCGATTCAAAGCCTTCTGAGAAGACGTATAAGATCGGCGTTACCCAAATCGTTGAACATCCTTCCTTAAATGCAGCTTTTGATGGCTTTAAAAAAGCGATTGAAGAATCCGGCTTAAAAGTGGAATACGATATTCAAAATGCACAAAATGAACCGAGTAATAATTCTACCATTGCCAATAATTTAGTCAATTCAAAAGTGGACCTCATCTTTGCTAATTCAACACCAAGTGCCCAATCAGTTGCAAGTGCCACCAAAGACATACCAATCATTTTTACCTCAGTAACAGACCCAGTTGGTGCTGAACTTGTTTCCTCAATGGATCAGCCCGGAGCGAATGTCACTGGAACAATTGATACTCACCCAGATGCAATTCCAAACACATTAAAATTTATGAAAGAACAACTTAATATTAAAAAAATAGGAATGGTTTTTAACTCGGGAGAACAGAATTCTCGCGCTCAAGTAGATAATGTGAAAAAGCTTGCTAGTGGCTTAGGTTTAGAAATTAAAGAAGCTCCTGTTGCCTCGTCGGCTGATGTGAAACTAGCAACTGAATCACTTGTTGGGAAAGTAGATGGATTATATATTATTTCTGATAATACAGTTGTATCTGCACTCGGATCAGTCGTATCAGTTGCTAATGAAAATAAATTGCCTATGATGGCAGCGGAATTTGATTCGGTGAAAGGGGGGGCACTTGGTGCATTCGGTTTTGAATACTTTGATATCGGCTATGAAGCAGGTCAAATGGCCGTCAAAGTTTTAAAAGGAGAGAAAAAGCCGTCAGAAATGCCTGCTCAATTACCTCAAAATTTAAAATTGGTGATCAATCAGGAGACTGCTAAAACCATTGGAGTTGAGGTCAAGGAGGATTGGAAAGCCGAATATAGTAAGTAATAGGAGATGATTCAATGTTTTCGTTTTCGACCATTTTTAGCTCAGTAGAGCAGGGAATCATCTATGCAATCATGGCACTTGGTGTGTATCTTTCATTCCGAGTGCTTGATTTTCCAGATCTTACAGTGGATGGTAGCTTTGTAACCGGTGGTTCAGTAGCGGCAACAATGATTGTCTTAGGCTACAATCCGATTCTAGCTACTTGTATGGCCATCGTTGCTGGTTTTATTGCAGGATGTATAACTGGGATATTACATACAAAAGGGAAAATTAATCCTCTGTTGTCTGGAATTTTAATGATGATCGCTCTTTACTCCATAAATCTACGGATTATGGGTACGTCCTCTAGTACTTCTGTGGGGAGGCCTAATATTCCTTTATTAAATTCAGAAACGATTTTAACAAAGTTTATTCACTTTTGGCAGCCTTTAGGCATTGATCAATGGCTGAATCATGTTATTGGCTTAATAGGTGTTCAAAATATACCTACAACATGGGGAATTGCGATTTTAATGCTAATTATTACTTTGGTCATCAAATTGATTACCGACCGATTTTTACAAACGGAAGTAGGCCTTGCATTAAGAGCAACTGGGGATAATCAAAGAATGATTCGTAGTTTTTCAGCGAATACGGATTCATTAATCATTTTAGGCTTAGGTATTTCGAATGCGCTGGTAGCCCTGTCAGGGGCATTAATTGCCCAATATGGAAAGTTTGCAGATATTAATTTGGGAATCGGGATGATTATTATTGGTCTTGCCTCGGTTATTATCGGTGAAGCGATTTTTGGCACGAAGACGGTAGTTCGTACCACTTTTGCGGTAATTGTTGGAGCAATTATATATAGAGTGATCCTAGGCTTAGCATTTCAAATCAATATTTTAGATACAGGTGACATGAAATTAATTACTGCTATTATTGTAACCTTAGCATTGATCATACCGAAAATTCTTGAAAAGCGAAGGGAAAAACGAAGAAAAGCCAAAAGATATGCTGATCGGATGTCACAGATGCTCGTGAAAAAGGAGGATGATCATATTGCTCCGCCTCGAACAGATTAACAAGATTTTTAATGAAGCAACACCAGATGAGAAAGTGGCATTAGATCAAATAAATTTAACTTTAGATAAAGGGGATTTTGTTACTGTTATTGGGAGTAATGGTGCTGGTAAATCGACATTAATGAACATGATTTCAGGTGTATTAACACCTGATGTTGGAACCGTCAAAATTGATAACAAGGATGTTACGAGATTACCAGAATTTAAGCGCTCGAAATTTATCGGCAGAGTATTTCAGGATCCGATGGCTGGTACAGCTCCATCAATGTCTATTGAGGAAAATCTAGCAATGGCATTTTCCAGAAATAAATCTCGTTCGCTTAGGAAAGGAGTAGATAAGAATAGGAGGGAGTTTTTTAAAGAATCATTGAAAACTCTCCACCTAAATTTAGAAAATCGCTTAAATGCTAAAGTGGGTTTATTATCCGGAGGAGAACGTCAAGCCCTTTCATTGCTAATGGCCACTTTTACTCAGCCATCCATTTTGCTTTTAGATGAACATACTGCTGCACTTGATCCTTCTCGGGCAAGGTTGATTACAGACCTGACAAAACAATTAGTAGAGAAGGATCATTTAACAACCATTATGGTTACTCATAATATGCAGCAGGCCCTTGACCTGGGGAATCGCCTTATTATGATGGATAAAGGTCAAATCATTCTCGAAGTTAAGGAAGAAGAAAAAAAGAAATTAACGATTGATCAATTAATGAAGGAATTCCAAAAAATCCGTGGTGAAAGCTTGATGAGTGATAAAACACTTCTAGCGTAAATTCTACGAAAAGTGATAGTTCTATTGCTTACACTAATAACTAACGAGACAGCTGATGAGGAAGGTTAACATTAAACCTTCCGCAGCTTTTAGTCAAAGTAGTCGCAGCTAGATGACGAAAGAAGAATGGAGTGATGAAATGAAAGAAGGAATGGAGATCGGGCAAACAGCAATGATAGAATTTGAGGTTACACCTGAGATGTTTGCTGGGTTTGAAGGGAATGTCGTTCATGAGGCATATTCGACGGTTTCAATGGTATACCATATGGAATGGGCATCTAGAAAAATCATCTTTCCTTACTTAGAAGAACATGAAGAGGGGATAGGCGGTGCAGTTAATGTTAAACATATCGCACCTACAACTGCCCACACAAAGGTTCAGGTAAAAGCTACATTAATAGAATTAAAGAATAATATTGTAATTACAAAAACAGAAGCTTGGAATGAAAAAGGACTAATTGGCCAAGGGGAAGTTAAGCAAGTAATTCTTCCAAAGGCAAAAATTAAACAAATGTTAAATGCATCAAAAAAAGAAACTGAATCTGAGATTAACTTCTAGTAAGGGAGACTCTAAAATGGACATATTTAAAGAGATATATGATCATGAACAAGTTGTCATTTGTAACGATCCAAAAACCGGTTTAAAAGCGATTATTGCAATACATAATACAACTTTGGGACCAGCTACTGGGGGCTGCCGAATGTATCCGTACCAAACGTTTGAGCATGCTTTAAATGACGCACTTCGACTGTCTAAAGGAATGACCTATAAATGTGCAGCAGCTGACGTTGATTTCGGTGGCGGGAAAACGGTAATTATAGGGGATCCAGCCAAGGATAAAACACCTGAATTATTTCGGGCATTGGGGCAATATATCGATTCATTAAATGGCCGTTATTATACAGGGACAGATATGGGAACTACTCCAGAGGATTTTGTTCATGCAATGAAAGAAACCAATTGTATTGTTGGAATACCAGAAGAATATGGAGGAAGTGGAGATTCTTCAGTGCCAACAGCCCAAGGAGTCATATACGGAATAAAAGCAACAAATGAAATACTCTATGGAACCAATCAAATTGGGGATAAGACCTATTCGATTCAAGGATTGGGTAAGGTGGGTTATAAAGTAGCTGAAACACTACTTGAAGAAGGAGCATCATTGTATGTTACCGATATTAATTCCGAAGCAATCGACGCCTTTTTACATCGGGCAAAGGAAATTGGTAATACTCACGTAAAAGCTGTCTCAGGAAATGATATATATGGTGTGGATGCTGATGTATTTGTGCCTTGTGCACTTGGAGGTATCATCAATAATGAAACAATTGATGTGTTGAAGGTAAAAGCGGTGGTTGGTTCAGCAAATAATCAGCTTTTAGAAGATCATCATGGTGATATACTCATGAACAAACAAATTCTATATGCTCCAGACTATATCGTAAATGCAGGTGGACTTATTCAGGTATCTGATGAATTATATGGTCCTAATAAAAAGAGAGTGATGGAAAAAACCAAAGCAATCTATAATTCTTTGTTAGAAATATACCGTTATTCCGAAGATGAAAATATATCAACTGTAGAATCTGCTAATCAATTTTGTAAACAGCGAATAGAATCTAGAAAGCATAGGAACAGCTTCTTCTCACACCAAAAACGTCCTAAGTGGGAAGTGAGGCATTAAAAAAGCAATAACTAAAAGGCGGTGGGAATTTTGGATTGGTGGATGATCTACTCAATATTAAGCTGTTTACTTGTTCTTGTTCTTGTCCTTACCTATCAAAAAAGGAAACGAGAAAATAAAAAATTCCCAAAAATACAATTTGTAATATCTTTGATTGTTGGGATAGGAATATTTGTTGTTATCTTGAGCAATCTCTTATAGCAAATGTTAAGATTTCTTTTCGCCTCGAGTGACTAGGCATGGAAGCAGGACAATAATAATCACTAGGAGGGAGTATAGAATGGAACAATTTCAACTGATTCGTTATCTTGATGAAAATGGGAATCTTTTAAATAACGAAGTTTCGGAAGCGCTTTCATATGGATTTATTAAAGAATTATATGAAAGGTTAATCCTAGTTAGGACATTTGACCGTAAAGCGATTAGTCTTCAAAGGCAAGGGAGATTAGGAACTTATGCTCCATTTGAAGGACAGGAAGCTGCACAGGTTGGGAGTGCACTTGCATTAAACGGTGATGACTGGCTTTTTCCAACTTACCGTGACCATGCAGCAAGCATTACGTTTGGACACTCATTAAAAACGATTTTTCTATATTGGAATGGAAGATTAGAGGGCTGTGTACCACCGGAAGGGAAGCGAATTTTTCCACCAGCAGTACCAATTGCGACACAATTGCTCCATGCTACAGGTGCGGCAATCGCAGAAAAAAGAAAAGGCACCGATAATGCAGCGATTGCTTATTTTGGTGATGGGGCAACCTCTGAAGGGGATTTCCATGAAGGATTAAATTTTGCAAGTGTATTTAAAGCTCCGGTCGTGTTTTTTAATCAAAATAATCAATTTGCTATTTCAGTCCCAATTGAAAAACAAATGAATTCAGAAACAATTGCTCAAAAATCAGTTGCTTATGGAATACCGGGTGTTCGTCTAGATGGAAATGATATATTAGCTGTTTATTTTGAAACGAAGAAGGCATTAGACCGTGCAAGACGTGGGGAAGGACCTACCCTAATCGAAGCGGTGACATGGAGATATGGTGCACATACTACAGCAGATGATCCGACAAAATATCGAAATCAAAATATAAGTGATATCAAACGGCAAAATGAGGATCCACTTTTACGTTTGGAAAAATATATGAAAAACGAAGGGATTTGGGATGAAGAGTGGAAAGAGGAAGTATCTCGAGCTGCAGTAATAGAAATTGAGAAAGCAGTAGAAGAAATGGAGGCATTTCCAAAACCAAACATTGATGATTTATTTGATCACGTATTTGCTGAGCCGACCTGGACAATAAAAGATCAAAAAGAGCAATACTATGAATTTTTAGGAGGCGCTAGTAAATGAGTGTAATTGCAGAAAAAACGCAAAAGTTATCCCTAGTGCAAGCAGTGACAGATGGCCTCCGTACCGTGATGAAGGATCAGGAGGAAGTCATTGTGCTAGGTGAGGATGTAGGAAAAAACGGTGGCGTATTTCGAGCAACAGAAGGACTCCAGCAGGAATTTGGTGAGGACAGAGTCATTGACACCCCATTAAGTGAAGCCGGGATTGTTGGTACAGCAATTGGCTTAGCTATTAATGGCTTTGTTCCAGTGGTTGAAATGCAGTTTTTAGGCTTTATATATCCAGCATTCGAACAAATCATGAGTCATGCAACGAGAATAAGAATGAGGACGATGAGTCGATTTCACGTTCCACTTGTCATTCGTGCCCCGTATGGAGCGGGGGTGAAAGCTCCAGAAATACATTCTGATAGTGTTGAAGTTTTATTTACCCACATGCCGGGAATTAAAGTCGTTTGTCCATCTAATCCTTATGATGCAAAGGGACTTTTGATATCGAGTATAGAGGATCCCGATCCGGTTTTATTTCTTGAGCCAATGCGTTCCTATCGAGCTTTTAAGGATGAGGTGCCAACCGACAAATACACGATTGAAATCGGTAAAGCAAATCGTTTAAAAGAAGGAGAAGATGTCACATTAATTGCATGGGGAGCGATGGTTCCTCTAGTAATGAAAGCTGCAGAGAAAATAGAAGAAAAAAATATTCAGTGCGATGTAATTGATCTACGAACCTTATATCCGTTAGACAGAGAAATGATTTCAGAGTCTGTTCAAAAAACTGGAAGAGTCGTTATCGTCCATGAGGCACATGCAACAAGTGGATTAGGCGCTGACATCATTTCTTTAATTCAAGATACATCATTTTTATATTTGAAAGCACCTATCCAACGAGTGACCGGTTTTGATGTCCCAGTTCCATTTTATACGTTAGAAAAGCACTATTTACCAAATGAAGATAGGATCATTGAAGCAATTAATAAGGCTGTGTTTTTCTAAAAAAATAGTCGTTGATACCGCCCAGAAAACCGCGAAAAGAAGTAGATCAAGCTGGAAACCGGAACGAGATCTACCAGAAAACTGTGGAAAGAAGTAGATTAAGATGGAACCCGTAATAAGATCTACCAGAAAACCGTGGAAAGAAGTAGATCAAGCTGGAACCCGCAACAAGATCTACCAGAAAACCGCGGAAAGAAGTAGATTAATATTAAAACTGCAACAAGATCTACCAGAAAACCACGGAAAGAAGTAGATCAAGAGGGAAACGGCAACAAGATCTACCAGAAAACCGTGGAAAGAAGTAGATCAAGAGGGAAACGGTAACTAGATCTACCAGAAAACCGCGGAAAGAAGTAGATCAAGAGGGAAACCACAACAAGATCTACCAGAAAACCGCGAAAAGAAGTAGATCAAGCTGGAAACGGCAACTAGATCTACCAGAAAACCGTGGAAAGAAGTAGATCAAGAGGGAACCAGCAACAAGATCTACCAGAAGACCGCGGAAAGAAGTAGATCAAAAAGGAACCCGCAACAAGATCTACCAGATAAGCGCGAAAAGAAGTAGATCAAGCTGGAACCCGGAACAAGATCTACCAGAAAAGCGCGGAAAGAAGTAGATCTAGAAGGAACCCGCAACAAGATCTGGTAGTAGAGTCTAAGAGGAAAAAGGTTGACACGCCTATTTTTCCATTCTAATTTCTAGAAAGTAGGTGACAAAATTGGTGGAAGTAAAACTTCATGATATTGGTGAAGGAATGACAGAAGGAGAGATTTTAACATACTTGGTTAAGGTAGGTGATCAGGTTCGAAGTGATCAACCTTTAGTAGAAGTTCAAACAGACAAAATGACTGCGGAGCTTCCCTCTCCAGCAGCGGGAACTGTAAAGGAAATTCTTGTTAATGAAGGTACGAATGTGTCTGTAGGTACAACCTTGTTAATTATTGAAACAGAGCAATCAAATCCAATAGAAAAAGTGGTTATCCCAACAGTTAATCGCAACAAAGTAGAACATTCTAAACGAATTACTTTAGCCTCCCCATTTACTAGAAAAATAGCACGTGAGTTAGGAATTGATATTGAAAAAATTAAAGGGACCGGACCAGCAGGAAGGATTATGGATGAAGATGTATATAATTTTATAAATAAGCTTGAGGAACCGGTTGAAATAGTTCGCCACGATAAAACAGAAGCCGTCATCGAAGAAATCCCTTTTAATGGTCGCAGGAAGCAGATTGCTTCTCTCATGAGTAAATCATTATATACGATTCCTCATGTTACACATTTTGAGGAAGTAGATATGACCAATTTATTGGAATGTAAAAAACAATTAAAGAAGGATGGTGTGAATCTTTCGGTTGCCGCATTTTTTATAAAAGCTATACAGTTATCATTAGCTAAATTCCCTATTTATAATTCTGTTTTAGATGAGGAGCAAGGGATAATAAAGTTAAAAAAAGAGTATAACATCGGCGTAGCGGTCGATACAGCAGAAGGGCTAATTGTTCCAGTCATTCGAAATGTAGAATCAAAAACTTTGAAAACCATTCATGAAGAAATGAAAGGTTTGATTGAGAAAGCTCAAAATAATTCATTGACCAAGGAAGATATTTCTAACGGCACCTTTACAATTAGTAATGTCGGTCCATTAGGTGGTATTGGAGCAACCCCAATTATTAATTATCCGCAAACCGCATTGATTGCTTTTCATAAAACGAAAAAGAAACCAGTGGTAATCAATGATGAAATTGTTATTAGGAGTATGATGAATCTATCTATGTCCTTTGATCATCGTGTTGCAGATGGCGCTACAGCTGTTGGGTTTACTAATCAATTCGTACACTTGCTTGAACATCCAACAAGAATGCTATTGGAGTTGAAATAGAATGGTTGTCGGAGAAATTGCACAGGAAAAAGAAGTAGTTGTAATTGGTGGTGGACCAGGAGGTTATACAGCTGCCATTCGAGCAGCCCAATTAGGCAAGGATGTTCTATTAATTGAACAGGAAAAGCTTGGTGGAATTTGTTTAAATGAAGGCTGTATTCCTTCTAAAACATTTGCCCATGCAGCTAAACAAGCAAATAGATGGAGACATTTAGAAGATATAGGCTATCAATTTGAAATGAAAAACTTCGATTTTGCATCATATACATCTTATAAAGAAAAAATAGTTAACCAGTTAAAAGCGGGTGTCGAATCATTATGTAAGGCTAATAAAATTGAAGTAATGTATGGCTGTGCTTCTTTTATTTCTGAAAATAAGGTTGGAATTGAAAATGGTCATCATTATGAAGTAGTAAATTTTGAACATGCAATCATTGCGACAGGTGTAAAGCCGGCTAATCAGATGAGTGGTTCTAAGTATCAGCTGAATTCCAGGCAATTATTTAATTTAGACGATTTACCTGATCGATTAATACTAGTAGGTTCAGATTATATTGTTTTAGAAGCAGCGTTTGCCTATAGTTTACTAGGGACAGAAGTCTCAATTATTTTAGAGAAAAATCATTTTTTTTCCTTTGATAAAGATATTGAAAAAGAATTACGAAGGCAGCTAAAGAAAAGGAAGATTCCTTTATATTTAGATGTGACAGACCTCTCCTTTTCTGAAAATGAGGATGGAGCAGAATGTTCTTTTATTAATCAAAAGGAAGAAAGTGTTTCTATCTATGCAAAAGCTTATTATATTCAGGAATCTTATATCGGAAATACAAAAGAGCTGGGATTAGAACGACTGGGCTTATCTGAGGACAAAGATCATTTTATTTATTGTGATAAACAAGGGAAAACAAAGTTGAATCATATTTTTGCCGTAGGAGATGTTTCTGGAGGGCCATTCTTAGCAATGAAAGCTATTAAGCAAGGAAAAGCAGCTGCAGAAAGGATTTGTGGGAAGCCAAGTGAAGTCGATCTCACCTGGATGTCGGAGGTTGTTCATTCTGAGCCGCCAATTGCATGTGTAGGCTATTCTGAGGAACAGGCAAAAGAAGCAGGATATTCGGTGAAAACAGGCCAATATATGCTTCCTGGAAATGGCTTTTCTATGCTAACCGGGAATCGGGAAGGATTTATTAAAGTAATAATCAATGAAGAAACCCAACAGCTTTTAGGAATGCATATTATAGGAGAGGGAGCCATTGAGCTTATTTCAACCGGTGTTATTGGTGGGGAGATGATAGCTAGGGACGAAGATTTCCTATTCCCATCCTATCCGCACCCAAGTATAAATGAGGGAATTCTCGAAGCCATGGAAGATACAATAGGTCTTTCCATTCACCAATCACCAAAGCGAAGTGGAAGTAAAGAAAAGGTAGTAATTAGATAGTAGAGATATAAAAAACGTCTATGTCATAGTGGCATAGACGTTTTTTTTAAAAGGTAAGAAAGTATAAAATTTATTTACTAAGGGTATTAGGCATGAAAAGTGTCTGCTGTGTCTAGCTCCAGCGCCTATCAGCTAGCGAATTTCTCCGTCTTCTCCCTACGATAAGTCAACATCGACTCGTACCTCGCCGTGTTTCCTTTTTCTCAGTCGAAGCCTACTAAATCCGTACGGTAATAAGCAAGGCACTTCCGCTTTTCTTTTTTAATGTGGTAAAAATGCAAGCTGAATGAAAAACAGTATTGCGAAAAAATAAACGAGTAGATGAACTTCACGCCATTTTCCTTTAAAAACTTTTAATAGAGGATAGGAAATAAAGCCCAAGGCAATTCCAGTTGCGATACTTGAAGTTAAAGGCATACTGAGAATAATAATAAATGCTGGAAATGCCTCGTCAAGCTCATTCCATTTAATATGAGCAACGCTTCCGATCATTAAACTTCCAACAATAATCAGCGCAGGTGCAGTGATAGCAGATAGCCCTGAAACAGCACTTACTAAAGGTCCAAAAAATGATGAGATGACAAAGAGAATGGCAACTGTAACTGTTGTTAAACCTGTACGTCCACCAGCAGCTACACCAGATGTCGATTCAACAAATGCGCTTGTTGGACTTGTCCCAAAAATAGACCCAATAGTAGTAGCAATGGAGTCTGCAAGTAATGCTTCACGTGCACGCGGCATGGTTTTTCCTTTCATAAGACCAGCCTGTTCTGCCACTCCAACCATCGTTCCGGTTGTATCAAAAATTGTGACAAGTAAAAAGGAAAATACGACCGCATAAAGACTATGGGTGTATACATCACTAAACGCAGATATAGGATTATGAATAACAAACTCTGGTAAGTGAGGTACCCCTATAATTCCTTTATTAAAGGATAATTGACCTGTAATAAGTGCAATAATGGCAGTAATAATCATTCCAATAAAGAGTGCGCCATGAATATTTCTGACCATTAATATTAATGTAATAGCTAGTCCTACTAAAGCTAATATCGTTAAGGGACTATGAAGATTGCCTAACTGAACTAAGTTACTTTTACTTGCAGTGATGATACCGGTTTGCTTTAATCCAATAAAAGCGATAAATAATCCGATACCTGCAGTAATACCATGTTTTAGGTTTTCTGGTATAGCTTCAATTAATTTTTTTCTAAAAGGTGTAAGCGACAAAATGATAAATATTATACCAGCCACAAAAACTGCAGAAAACGCAGTTACATAGTCAATATTGCCATGACTTCCGACAACTGAATAGGCAAAATATGCATTCATACCCATACCAGGTGCAATAGCAATTGGATAGTTAGCAAAGAGTGCCATCCATAAAGTACCAATAACTGCTGCGATAATGGTAGCCATAAATACTTGATCAAACGGAACACCAGCATCAGCAAGAATAACAGGGTTTACGATGACGATGTAGACCATTGTTAAAAATGTTGTTAGACCTGCAATAATTTCTGTTTTAGCATTTGTGCCGTTTTCTTTCAACTTAAACATGAGAAAATTCCTCCAAAAAAACGAACGTTTTTAAATCACAAATAATATATTATTCGTTATTTACTTGAATGGCAACCCTTTTTTTGATATCTTTAGTTTTGTGAATCTGGGGAAATCGTGTTCAAAAGGTTAATATTAGCTTGACCAGTTAATGATAAATAATAATGTTTTTTTATAATAATATTTAAAATTGGAAGTGGGGTCTGTCATCAAATGAAAGGAAACAAAGAAGAAAAAATCCTAGTTATTGTAATGATGGTTGTTGCCCTTTTTTTGTTGGTAAGTAGTTTAAGAAAGTATCTTTTTTAAAAATCCCTAGTTACAGAAAAACAAAAAACTTCGCTCTAATCCAAAAGCGAAGTTAAACATCAATAAATATTTTATTTTTTTAAAGAATACTGTTTAAAAGAAGATAAATTAATCCTGCTAATGTGGCAGAAATAGGCAATGTAATGACCCAAGTAATAATCATTCTTTGAGCAGTATCCCATTTAACGCCTTTGACTCTATGTGAGGTTCCAACCCCTAATATTGATGAAGAGATAACATGGGTTGTACTGACAGGTAAATGTATATAAGTTGCACCAAAGATAATAAAAGCAGAACTCAAATCGGCCGCAACCCCATTGATAGGTTTAATTTTCATAATTTTTCCGCCAACAGTTTTAATAATTTTCCAACCGCCAATTGAAGTTCCAAGTCCCATTGCGGTAGCACAAGAAGCCTGAACCCAAAGTGGAACATCATTTGTTGTAACATAATTGTTAGCCATTAATGCCATCGTAATAATACCCATCGCTTTTTGGGCATCATTTGTACCGTGAGTATATGCTTGTAGTGCGGCAGTGAAAATTTGGACGATGCGAAAACGCTTATTTGTTTTTCCTAAATTAAAGTTTTTAAAAACTACTTTAAAAATACTATACACAATGAAACCAACTGTAAAAGCGATAATTGGTGATAAAATTAGTGCCTCAATAATTTTTATAAATCCTGTATAATTTAATGATGCAAAACCTGCTGCAGCTATTGCTGCTCCTGCAATTGCTCCGATGATTGCATGTGAAGAGCTGCTTGGAATTCCGAAATACCATGTAATTAAATTCCATGCAATAGCGGCAATTAACGCTGAAAGTATTACGATTGATCCATTTGGTAGTGTAAAAGGATCAACAATATCTTTTGTAATTGTTTTTGCAACACCAGTAAAGGTCATGGCTCCTAAAAAGTTCATAATTGCTGCGAGTAGTATGGCATGTCTGGGTTTTAAAGCTTTTGTAGAGACAGCAGTGGCAATTGCATTCGCTGTATCATGAAACCCGTTAATAAAATCAAAAGCCAACGCGCAAACAACGATAAGTAATGTAATGATAAGTACACTATCCATAAAAAGACTCCTTATGCGTTCTTCATAATAATGGTTTCTAAAATGTTTGCAACACTTTGGCAATAGTCAGCGATTTCTTCTAAATCTTCATATACTTCCTTATATTTAATTAACCGGATTGGGTCCTTTTCTGTTTTGAAAAGCTCTTTAATTGAATCCCGTAAAACATCGTCACAAATAGATTCATACTCCTTGATCTTAATTGCGTGTGGACGCATGCTAGGGAGTTTTTTACTGAACATAAGATCAATTGCCTTTTCAATTTCTATAGTCGCATTACGAATTGCATCGACAAATTTATACATATAGTCATCAGCAGCAGTAATATTATATACCTCAAAAATATATGCACAGTGCTCAAGGCCATCCAATATATCATCAAGGCTATTGGTAAGAGTTAATAAGTCCTCCCTTTCAATTGGAGTGATAAATGTATCATTAAGCTCCAAAATCATTTGATGAACATATGTATCCCCTTGTGATTCATATTCCTTCATTTTTTGAGCAAAGATTTTTAAATCACTAGAATTATTTAGCTTGTAATCAGCAAAATAATTCATGCTTTCTCTTAAATTTGTCGAAATTTCCCCTAACAATACAGCAAATTTGTCCTTCTTGTTTTTAAATACCATTAAAGAGCCTCCTAAAAGCTTTGGTTTATCAAACGTTTATATTTTATATGATTTTTTGAAAAGAGAAAAGAAATATGTCGAAATTTTTCATGAATACGCTTCCATTTTTGACTCTATTTTTTCACAATTTAATGAAAATATTTAGGACTTATGTATATTATCTATTGTTTTACAAAAGGGATGAAATTATTAATATTTTATCTCGGAGTTGAGATTTATCATTTTGATTTAATTTGAGAAGATTCAATAGGGTTATTAGATTTTTAGTTGAGCAAACTAAATGTGTCCTGGGTGGCGGAGAATAAAAATTAAAACGACTAAAGGAGAGTTCTTCATATGACAAATGTTAAATTAGCCATTATTTACTATAGTTCAACAGGAACGAACTATCAGCTTGCCAAATGGGCAGAGGATTCAGCAAAAGAAGCTGGCGCGGAAGTGAAAATATTAAAAGTTCAAGAGTTAGCACCGCCAGCAGCGATTGAATCAAATCCTGCTTGGAAGAAGCATTATGATGAAACTCAAAGTGTTCCTGTAGCCACAGGAAATGATATCGAATGGGCAGATGCCATTATCTTTAGCGCCCCGACTAGATTTGGTAATATTCCTTCTCAAATGAAACAATTTTTTGATACATTAGGTGGGCTATGGGCACAAGGAAAAACTGTAAATAAAGTTGTGAGTGCAATGTCCTCAGCAGGTAATTCAAATGGCGGCCAAGAACAAACCATTCACACGATTTACACATCAATGATGCATTGGGGAGCAATTATTGCAGCACCGGGGTATACTGATCCCTCTATCTATGCAGCAGGAGGAAATCCTTACGGAACTACTGTCACAGTTGGACAAGATGGAAGCATGGTGGAAGATGTTGAAGGCGCAGTAAAACATCAAGCAAAACGTACTGTTCAAGTAGCTGAATGGGTGAAAGCTGGCCTACAATAATATTAATGTCTTTTTGTATTAGAAATTTATTCATTTAAGTATTCACAAATTATTAGGAATATAGTAAAATATCTGTAATATAGCATTAATAAGTTCCTTTGACCTGAACTAACCTTTAGGCAATTACAGGAATTAGTATTAAAAATTTTATTATTGACTGTTAAGTCTGTTTACATTTCTTACCGAAATGGTTTCAACAGATTATAAGCCAGTCTTCCATTTTAGTGTTTATTCACAAATGGAAGTCTGGCTTTTTTGTTTAATAGGAAATTATAAAATTTAACCCTGTGGATAATTTTTGAATAAATTGTCTACGTCTAGCTTCAGCGCCTATCGGCTAGCAGATTTCTCCGTCTCCTCCCTACGATAAGTCAACATCAGCTCGTGAACTACCTCGCTGTGTTTCCTTTATCTCAGTCGAAGACTACGAAATCCGTACGCCGATGAACAAGACGCTTACGCATTTGTACTTTGAAAGGGGGGATATAATTGACAGAAGCATTAAGTGGGATAAAGGTTTTGGATTTAACAAGGGTATTAGCAGGGCCTCTTTGTACAATGGTTTTAGGAGATTTAGGTGCAGAGGTGATTAAAATTGAGGCTCCCGGAGGTAGTGATGACACAAGAACCTGGGGTCCGCCTTTTAAGAATGAAGTAAGTGCCTATTATCTTTGTGCAAATCGAAATAAAAAAAGTTTAACAGTCAATTTAAAATCTGAAGAAGGAAAAGAAATTATAAGAAATTTGATTAATGAATGTGATGTCCTTATTCATAATTTTAAAACAGGGACCATGGAGCGTTTAGGGCTTGATTATGAAAGTCTATCAAATATAAATAAAGGACTTGTCTATTGCTCCATAACTGGCTTTGGTGAAACAGGTCCGTATAAACACTTGCCTGGTTATGATTACATTATTCAAGCAATGTGCGGCTTAATGAGCATAACAGGCGATTCAGAATCGGGCCCGCAAAAAGTAGGAGTGGCTATAACCGACATATTAACAGGGTTATATGCATGTGTAGGGATACAAGCGGCATTAATTGAGAAGAGCAAATCTGGTACAGGTCAAAAGTTGGATATTTCCTTGTTTGATGCAGGAGTGAGTTCTCTTGTAAATATTGCAAGTAATTATTTAATGTCTGAAAAAATTCCTGGTCTGCTCGGTAATGTTCATGCCAATATTGTCCCTTATCAAACATTTGATACATCAAATGGAAAAATGGTCATTGCAATAGGGAATGACCGTCAATTTGAAAAGTTTACGCACATAATAGGAAGTGAATCTTTAATTACTGACCCTTTATTTATTAATAATGCGAAAAGGGTGGAGAACAGAGATCTTTTAATACCTATACTGCAGCAAGCCCTGGGTGCTAAGCCAACTGAATATTGGCAGGAATTATGTAATGAAAATGGAATTCCATGTGGACCTATAAATAATCTTGAAAAGGTATTTCAAAATGAACAAGTACTTGTGAGAGAGATGGTGATTGAAAAAGAACATCCAGAAGCAGGAAAAATAAAGCTTGTCGGCAGTCCACTTAAATTATCTAAAACACCTGTACAAGTAAAACAGCATCCGCCTCTTCCAGGTGAGCATACAAATGAAATACTGAAGGGTTTAGGGTATACAGAAGATCAAATTATTGAATATAAAAACAAAAATATTGTTTAGGAGAGTGGAGACATGAATTTTGATTTTTCAGAAGAACAAAAAATGTTAAGATCAACCGTACGAAATTTTGTAGATAAAGAAATTATGCCATATATTGGTGAGTGGGATTCGGAAGGACTTTTTCAGCCAAGTATTATGAAACGATTAGCAGAGTTGGGCTTAATGGGAGTATGTATTCCTGAAAGCTATGGTGGAAGCGGAATGGATTATAATTCATTAGCGATTGTCTGTGAAGAATTAGAAAGAGGGGATACAGCCTATCGGACTGCAGTTTCTGTGCATACTGGGTTAAATAGTTTGACTTTATTACAATGGGGAACAGAGGAACAAAAACAAAAGTATTTAACACCGCAAGCAAAAGGGACTAAAATAGGTGCCTTTGGACTTACAGAACCAGGGGCGGGTTCAGATGTTGCAGCATTAAGTACAACAGCTGTTAAAGATGGAGACTATTATATTTTAAATGGACAAAAAACATGGATTTCCTTATGTGATGTTGCTGATCATTTCTTAGTTTTTGCTTACACAGATAAGAGTAAGAAGCATCATGGAATCTCTGCATTCATCGTTGAACGAACAATGCCAGGATTTTCGTCTAAAGCAATTAAAGGTAAACTGGGAATCCGTGCAGGAAATACGGGAGAGATCTTTTTTGATCAAGTAAAAGTTCCAAAGGAAAATTTACTTGGAAAAGAAGGAGAAGGATTTAAAATTGCTATGTCTGCTTTAGATAATGGTAGATTTACAGTGGCTGCTGGAGCTTGCGGATTGATTATGGCATCACTCGAGGCAAGTGTGAAGTATTGCCATGAGAGGAAAACATTTGGAAAAGAGATTGGCAAGCATCAGCTTGTTCAGCAAATGATTGCTAATATGGAGGCAGGTTTGCAAATGAGCCGGTTCCTAGTATATAGAGCTGGCGAATTAAAAAATCAAGGGAAACGCAATACGCGTGAAACCTCACTTGCAAAATGGCAAGCTTGTGATTTTGCCAATAAAGCGGCAGATGATGCTGTGCAAATCCATGGTGCATATGGATATTCTAACGAATATCCAGTAGAAAGATATTTGAGGAACTCAAAGGCGCCAGTCATTTATGAGGGAACTCGTGAAATCCATACGATTATGCAGGCGGAATACGTTTTAGGATACCGTGAAGATAAACCTTTAAATGAAATGCTACCTTCTTGGCCATTTAAGGTAGATTCCAATCTACCTGTGTAAAATAAAAAAGAAATCGGCTAACTCGCCGATTTCTTCTAATACAGCCACTACCATGTAGAGAAGATTTTCAGTCTTCTCTAATTTTTCGCTTAGGAAATTATAAAATATTCGCACTGTGGATAACTTTATGAAGAGCGAGGTTTACGTCTAGCGCAAGCAGCCGTCGGCTAGCGGATTTCTCCGTCTCCTCCCTACGATAAGTCAACATCGGCTCGAAAACTACCTCACCGTGTTTCCTTTATCTCAGTCGAAGACTACGAAATCCGTACGCTAGAGCTACGGCGCTTACGCTTTTGTTCCTAAAATCAGCTGATATTGTTTATGTAAATCTTTTAGAGCTGATGATAATGCGTTGTATGCTTTACCAAAATAGCAATTCTTTAATTCGTTAAGTGGTGCCTCAATACCATCTATTAAACTGTATCCTTTTAATAAATGAGCTATAAAATCACGTCCGTGTTCGGTAGCTAACGTACAGGTTGCTTCTACAATTACTCCATACTTCCGGTCTATTTCAGCGGTAATCGTCAGAGTCTCATATATACTTTTCGCAGCCATACCAGCAGGAAGCTTCGCATGTCCAGCGATGAATAGTGTGTTCATATGTATTCTCCCTCCACTTATGTATTAGAAAATTAAGAAAAATCTATCTAAAACTAGTATATAATATTATGAAAAGTACAACAAACACAAGGAATCAGTTTCCATGTGTTTGTTCAGAAAACTTTTGAAGGATAGGTGGATCATCATTGAATGGGGCGATGATTTCCAAGCATTCTTCAGAAAACGGATGTGTAAAAGTAAGTTTTCCTGCATGAAGAGCTTGTCTTTTAAAAATTGGTTTTCCTCCATAAAGGATGTCTCCAATAAGAGGATGCCCGATCGAACTAAGATGAACTCTAATTTGGTGAGTTCTCCCAGTTTCAAGGGAACATTGTATAAGTGTCATTTTCTCTTTCGTAAATGTTTTTAACACTTTTACCTTAGTAATTGCTGGTTGACCTGATTTTGAGACCCTTCTTCGAGTGGGGTGGTGTCGATCTCGTCCAATAGGTTCGTTAATAATCATAGAAGAGGAATGTATAACCCCATGTACTAATGCATAATAGGTCCTTTTTATCCTTCTTTCATTTAGCAATCTGTCTAACATAACATGACTTAAAGCATTCTTTGCAAAGATAAGAGCACCTGATGTATCTTTATCAAGACGATGGATATGTCGAACCCGATGGTACTCATTTTTTTGCTGATAATGAAAAGCAACTCCGTTAGCTAATGTATTCATTTGTCCTTCGGCGTTAGGATGTGTCTCAATCCCTGCTATTTTATTTATTACTAATAGATGATCATCTTCATATAAGACTTCAATTGATAGATCTTGAGGAATGACCCCATAGTCTTCATTTCGGAAAATAGCTATTTCAAAAACTGAGCCTGAAGATAGCGGTATTGTCCAATTGATAAATTCTCCATTTATCCGAACAGCTTTTTCCATTCGAAATTCATGCATTAATTTTTTTGGAACCTTCCACTTGTCTTTCAGAATGGATTCTATAGAAAGATTATCCCATTCTAAGGGAACGATAAATTCTAGCCATTTTCCATTTCTATTTGTCTGCATAATTTGTCCTTTCACACGGTTAATAATGGCAGCCTTGATTTAACAAAAGTGGTCCATTAATGAGGACCACTTTTTTATCATAAGGTAAGAAAGTATAAAATTTACTAAGGATATTAGACACGAAAAGTGTCTGTTATGTCTAGCTCCAGCGCTTGCGCGTTTCTTATTTTTTAGTCATTTTTTGAAAGCTTAAATACAATAATACTTGATATAAAAATAATAATGAAAGCGATCAATGCTAAAAAAGGAATGGTAATAAATCCTAACCAATTTATATATTCACCTGTACATGAAATCGGGCCACATGCAGGTGCATGGCTACTAAGAAACGGAACTTTTTGGATTGAATAATGATAAAGAGATGTTATCATACCGATACCAGATAAGACAGCAATATAAATTGATATGCGATAATCTCTTCTAAAAACTGACATCCCAATAATTATCGTCAAAGGATACATAAGTATTCGCTGGTACCAACAAAGTTTGCATGGGTTAAAGTGACGAACTTCTGAAAAATATAGGCTGCCTAACAACGCTATTATCGACACTGTCCAAGCGAAAAGCCATAAGTTATCACGTATTTTATCATTTTTATGCATAGTAAAACTCCTTTAACATAAAACTTAATTAGTTAAAATTATAGTATTACTAAACGATAAAAGTAAATAAAATGGATTGTTATAAATACTTAAAATTTGATAAGTGTTTCACATTTTATATGAATTTTAGTAAAATTTATCAATAAGGTTCTTTTTTGTATATGATCCGTAATTTTAAATTAAAAGATTTAATACAAATGAAAAGAGCATAGATTCGGGTGTTAAGCTTTTTTCGTAAAGAAAGGGAAGATTTAGTATGTGGAGAGAAGAATATGATCGTTGGAACAAGCATCACGAATTAGATGATGAAATGAAAAATCAATTAAATACTATATCAAAAGATGAAAAGCTCTTAGAAGATGCTTTTTATAAAAATTTGGAATTCGGAACAGGTGGTATGCGTGGTGTTATAGGACCTGGTACAAATCGAATGAATATATACACAGTACGAAAAGCGTCTGAAGGTTTGGCAAGATACATAGAGGAAAAGGGAGAAGAAGCAAAATGCAGAGGAGTTGTTATTGCTTACGACTCACGCCATAAATCTCCTGAATTTGCAATGGAAGCAGCAAAAACACTAGCAAGTCACGGAATAAAAACATATGTGTTTAAAGAACTGCGCCCGACTCCAGAGCTATCATTTGCTGTTCGCTATTTACACGCATTTTCAGGAATTGTCATTACTGCTAGCCATAATCCACCAGAATATAATGGATATAAGGTTTATGGCGAAGATGGGGCACAACTTTCACCTAGTATTGCAGATGAAGTCATTGCAAAGGTGAATGAAGTAGACAATGAGCTGCAAATAAAAGTGCTGACTGAAGAAGAATTGAAAGCAAACGATCTAATCACAATGATTGGTGAAAATATTGATAAAGTGTATGTTGAGAAATTAAAAACAATAAGTGAAAATCCTAATGTAAATTCAGATATTCGAATCGTTTATACACCTTTGCACGGGACAGGGAATAAACCTGTAAAAGATGGATTACAAGCATTTGGATTTAATAATGTAATGATTGTTAAAGAACAAGAACAACCGGATTCACAGTTTTCTACAGTAACATCACCTAATCCTGAGGAAAAGGCTGCATTTACATTAGCTATTGAATACGGTATGAAAAGTGATGCAGATATTTTGATTGCAACAGATCCTGATGCAGATAGACTAGGTATTGCCGTTAAAAATCAACAGGGAGAATATGTCTTATTGACTGGTAATGAAACAGGTGCCATTCTTTTAGAATATGTTTTGTCCCAAAAACGATCAAAGGGTACCCTACCGAGTAATGGAATTGTTTTCAAAACGATCGTTACTTCTGAAATTGGACGGAAAATTGCTGGGAGTTATCAAATCCCTACAGAAGATGTATTAACAGGATTTAAATTTATTGGTGAAAAAATTGCTCAATATGAGAAAACAAAGGAATTTCAATTTTTATTTGGCTATGAAGAATCATATGGTTATTTAATCGGTGATTTTGCTCGTGATAAGGATGCTGTTCAAGCAGCACTATTAGCTTGTGAAGCATGTGCATATTATAAAAAAGCAGGGAAAACTTTATACGATGTGTTGTTGGATATTTATAAAAAGCATGGATTTTTTAAAGAAGGGTTAGAATCGTTAACTTTGAAAGGAAAAGAAGGTGCTGAACAAATAAGCAACATACTTAACTCGTTCAGAAACGATCCTTTGACTCATATAGGTGATATAAAGGTTGTAGCGTCAGAGGATTACAAGAATCAATTAAGAACTGATATTAAGAGCGGCAAAACGAGTTCTATACAACTTCCTAAATCCAATGTTCTTAAATATTTCTTGGAAGATGGTTCATGGGTATGCTTACGCCCATCAGGTACCGAACCAAAAATTAAATTTTATTTTAGTGTAGTTGGGGAAAACTTATCCGATAGTGAACAAAAACGAACTGATTTAACAAAACAATTTATGAGCATTATCCATCAAATGCTTTAAAAAAGCTTTGTAATTGTTTAACTTTCTTGAGCGATTTCTAAACGAAGTATAATTAGCTGAACGCATATGAAATTTTAACATTGTTTACCAAAGCCTAAAAAGAGGGTTACCTAAAAGTTTTTAGGCTGCCCTCTTTTTTTGTTTGGTATTGCTTTGAATTATATTTTGGTATAGTGAATAGCATCAGCACTTATTACATTAGTTGAATCGATTGATTCATTCATTTCATGTGCATGATCTATATACCGCAGAAGAGAATATAGTTTACGTTCAATCACTGTATAGTCATGCGAGAAATGATAGGCGTGAAGAAGATGTTCAATTCTTTTGGAAAGCATATTGTCTTTTGTTCGTACCATTAAAATTAGCAGATTATCCCATTGGGATCGATGGGCATAATAAAGGGCACGATCATAATCAACACTATTCAAAGCAAACCCCTCCTTTTAAACGTTCAACAAAGGAACTCGTTAGTGTATGAAAACACTTTAAGGAGTTGTATGTAGTATATGCAGCTCAACTAGAAATTGCCGCAGAAAAACTTGGGTGTCCTTCTCCTATCTAGTTGCTTTATTTTTACATGAATAATTGTTTTTTTAGGTCTAAAGAAAATAAAAAAGAAAAGGGATTAATATTCACAGGGTATATTCGGAAAACAAATCCATAACCTTGAATAATAGAAGGGGGAGAAGTAGTGAAAACAAGTATTTATCGTTATTTATGGCTTGGAAATTTACTATCTACATATACAGAGATTTTCTATTTGTTTGCTGTAATTACGATCGTTTATAGAAAAACTGAATCAGCTTGGCAATTAGCGATAATTACTTTTTTAATAATCATCGGTAAATTTATTGGAAATACTTTAAACTCAATTATGTTTAAAATGAAAGCATCTGTTTTACAATTTGTTAAAACGATTTTGTTATTAATCTTAGTGTTTTACGATTCATATCAATCAGTTTCACTTTTTTTCATTCAATTTGTCACATTGCTGGTATTAGTTTTAAATGGATTATTGCAACAACATTCAAACATTCTTCATTCTTTTATCTCAAATAGGGAAGATTCAATGGAGTCTGCTGGCTTTCTATCCTATTTGGACCAAGCAATCTTATTAAGTGGATGGTTTATTGCGGGAATGCTTTTTGAAAAAATAAATTCTGAAGGGATACTGATCGTAACTTGTATTTTGTCTTTAATATGTTTAATTATTTTTTTCAGTGTACCGCAGAGGAAAAAATCAATTTATCAAAAAAGTTTTATGGATCGAATGATAGGAGTTAAAAAATATTTTCATCTTACAAAATTTCATTTTATTTACGTTTTAGAAACTATCATTAAAATTGTATGGATTGCATCCATTCTCTATCTATTCGTCCATTTAGAGCTAAAAAAGGGAGAATTCTGGTGGGGGATAGTAAATGCAGTATTTTTTATTGGAATGGTATTAGCACATTTCATTCAAAAGAAATTTCATTCGACTTTGGTCAAATTTCAATATCAAATGATTTTTATTTTTTGCAGCGTCATATCAATTGTACTTCTTTTATTGGCGATTAATCGAAGCTTGATTATAGTATTGTTTCTTTTTTTAGTAGCAAGCTTTTGTAATCAATTAAAAGAAAATTTGGTCTATTCAGCTTTTATTGAAAAGATTAATCCAAATAAGCTAACTAGTATTTTGGATAGTCAAGGTACTACTATGACCATTCTCATGGCTATTAGTGTTTTAGTAACAGGTTATATTGTAGAACAATTTGGAGTTCAATTGGTCTACTTCATAGCTTGTGTTTTTTCTTTTATTACCATTCCCATTTATTATTTTGGAAAGATTATTAAATAAGGCTGTTTTCGTATAAATTGTTGTTTTTAGACTATAAACTTAGTCCGTTGATTTCCACTCCAGACACTTGCTTTCCGCGGGGAGGGATGGGAGCCTCCTCGGCGTTACCGCCTGCGGGGTCTCCCACTTCCCTCTTTTTCCCGCAGGAGTCAAGTGTCCTCCGCTACAATCAACTCAGATTTGTTAATAAAATATCACTAAAAAAGCAACAAACTTTACGAAAACAGCCTTAAATAAAAAATGCTGTATGAAAACAAAATCATACAGCATTTTTATCTTTCGTCTTTTTTCTTAGCTTGGGTTATCTGCTCTTTCTCTTTTTGCTGCATAAAAAAACCACTGAAAAAAACAATTCCTGATGAAAAAAAGAGTCCCATTGTCAACATCATCCAACTAAGAGTGATATCAATACTAGGTTCCAATTTTTTTGCTCCGAAAACATATATAAGTCCGGAAATTAAAGCGATACTGAAAAATAAAGCAAAAGGTAAGTTCTTTAATGGATGTTTTTCTTTATATAATTTTCTTGAATATTTAATTCCAATAATGGCTGCGAGAATTAAAAGGATGAAAACCCCAGCTAATAAGTAAAAACCCATGTTCGTCCTCCAATCTAATGTCTTTATTCTAACACAACTTTCAGCAAAAAAATGGGAATGAAATCAGTCGTTTTTTCGAAAATTATAAGAAAGCTTTAAAAAACTTTGTGTGAATTCTGGTACAAATTCAACTACATGACACATACATTGTGTTAAGAGGAAAAAAACAGTTGGAATACCCGCCTGTCAAAATATTCACGATTAAGGGGGAGTACTGGATGAATCATGAAGATCAAAAAACATTAGAATATGCAATCTCTGAAATAACTGAAATTGCTACTGGATTTGGTTTGGATTTTTATCCGATGCGTTATGAAATATGTCCAGCCGATATCATTTATACCTTTGGTGCTTATGGAATGCCTACACGTTTCTCACATTGGAGCTTTGGGAAACAGTTTTTCAAAATGAAACTCCATTATGATTTAGGGCTTAGCAAAATCTATGAACTAGTTATTAATTCGAATCCATGTTATGCCTTTCTTCTTGATTCTAATTCCTTAATACAAAACAAATTAATTGTCGCTCATGTTCTAGCTCATTGTGATTTCTTTAAGAACAACGTTAGGTTTCGAAATACAAAGCGAGATATGGTTGAAAGCATGTCTGCAACCGCTGAGAGAATTCGAGCATATGAAATTAAATACGGAAAAAGCGAAGTAGAAAAATTTATTGATGCTGTTCTAGCCATCGAAGAACATATTGATCCTTCGCTCATGAGACCGAACTTATCATGGACGGAAGAGGATGAAGAGGAATGGGAGGAAGAAAAAACGTCCACCACTCCATATGATGATTTATGGTTACTAGATGAAAAGAATAAAAAACCGGAAAAAAAGAAAAAGATAAAGAAATTCCCACCACAGCCTGAAAAGGATGTCATGCTATTTATTGAACAATATAGCCGTGAATTATCTGACTGGCAAAGAGATATTATGACGATGATACGTGAGGAAATGCTCTATTTCTGGCCACAGCTTGAAACGAAAATCATGAATGAAGGCTGGGCATCATTCTGGCATCAAAGAATCCTTCGAGAAATGGACTTAACTAGTGATGAAGCAATTGAGTTTGCTAAGTTAAATGCAGGTGTCGTTCAGCCATCTAAAACGGGAATAAATCCTTATTACCTAGGGGTGAAAATATTTGAGGATATTGAAGAGCGTTGGAATAATCCAACAGACGAAATGATTAAGCGAGGAGAAAAGCCAGACTCTGGTCGCGAAAAAATATTTGAAGTAAGAGAAATAGAAGGAGATATTTCCTTTTTACGCAATTATTTAACGAAAGAACTAGTTACCCGTGAAGATATGTATTTATTCCAAAAGCAAGGTCGAGATTATAAAATTATCGACAAAGAATGGAAAGAGGTTCGTGAGCAATTAGTTAGCATGCGTGTAAATGGAGGATTTCCGTATATTACTGTAAATGATGGGGACTATATGAAAAACGGTGAACTTTACTTAAAGCATTGGTATGAAGGGATTGAATTAGATTTAAAATATCTTGAAAAAGTACTGCCCTATCTTCACCAGCTTTGGGGTAGAACGGTACATTTAGAATCAATTGTAGAAGGCAAGGAAATGCTTTTTAGCCATGATGGGCGCAGTGTACAGAGGAAGTATTTATAGAGAGGCTTTTATGTGACACTTTCCTGTTGGGAATATGGATAAAAGATGAGCTGCAGATATTGTAACTGCAGCTTTGCTCATTTTTTTTAAAAGAATTAAATTCCACCTAACTTCATACCTAGGAAAGCAAGTAAGATTCCTAGACTATAACTTACTCCTAAATATATCATTAGGAATTTCCAATTTCTTTTTTCAATCAATTGTACATTCTCTAATTTAAATGTTGAAAACGTAGTATAGGCGCCCAGAAATCCAGTACCGAATAGAAGCGTTAAGGGCCCGCTTGTTCCCATTCCATAAATATAACCGAGAAGGAAGGAACCTGTTAAATTAACAAATAATGTTGCAATAGGAAAAGAAGGGGAGAGTTTGTTCTTTACCAAAATACTAATTGCATAACGTACGACTGCTCCAAAAAAACCTCCAATGGCAACGAGAAAAGCATTAATGAGCATAATTACTCTCCCCCTTCATCAGATTTTAAGAAAGAAGCAACACTTTGTTTTCGAAACCATTTTTTGCCCAATCGATACCCGAAAAAAGAAAACGATAAACCACCCCAAAGACTGAATAAAACATAAGCTGCAGCAGTACCCCATAAAGAGAGTTGAATTAAATGGACAGTTTCATAACTAAAAGTAGAGAAGGTTGTAAAGGATCCAACAAGACCAGTACCAAATCCAGTTAATATAAAGGGATGTATCTTTTTAATTTTGGATAAATAAGTTGTAAGCCAGCCAAGAATAAAACATCCAATCATATTGATAATAAAAGTTCCCAGAGGAAACGGAAAACTCCACCAATTACCTACACTAAAACCTAAATAATAACGTAGAAGGGCACCAATCATACCGCCAATTCCAACAGCAATATAGATCATCATTTCACCTCAACTTCAAGTATACAAAAAATTAGAGCACTATCCAAAAAGAGCAGGAGAAATCAGTTAATTATGATAATTTGATGTCATCTATGTTAGAAAGCTTGTTAATCTATTTATTTATTCTTAGAATAAAATTATAACAATTCTTGAAGGGATGGGAATAAATGTTTAGAAAAAGGACCGTTCTTTATACTCTGTTAGTATCGATATTTTTCATTACGGCCTGTTCTAATAAGAATGATGAAAGTATTGTGGATCAGAATAAAAAACATCCAATGCCAATGGGAGAAGAAACAGCCGGTGCAGATGTTTTACCAAAGTTTTTGGCAAATACATCAGAAACAGTTCAAACCATTTATCAAGCAGCAGCCTCACACAAGGAATTATTAGAGCATATGCCATGCTATTGCGGTTGTGGAGAAATGGGTCATCAAAATAACTATGACTGTTTTATACAAGAAAATAAACAGAATGGAGCAGTTGTTTGGGATGAACATGGGGTAAATTGTGATGTATGCTTAGAAATTGCTGCACAATCTGTTGTAGATTTTAATAAAGGAAAAACGATAAAAGAAATTCGGAAAGAGATTGACGAAAAATACAAAGAAGGTTATGCAAAACCAACACCAACACCTAATATCTAAAAGGGTGCCTCAAATGTTTCTAACATTTATGAGGCACCCTCAAGCATTTCGGAGAAATTTTCCTATATAACTTATTGTTTTCTTGTTACTTCGACATAGGATATATGCTGATCATCAATTTCTTTTACCTTAAAACAATATCCATCAGCTTCAATAACATCATCTTTTTTTACATTATATTTTTGCGTAAGGATCCAGCCGCCGATTGTATCTACTTCTTCTTCATTAAGATTGATACCTAATAGATCATTAACATCGCCAATTCGAACTTTTGCAGCAAAAAGATAGTGGTCTTTTGCGATTTTTCGGACTTCTGATATTTCATCTGTATCGAATTCATCACGGATTTCTCCGACAATTTCTTCTAAGATATCTTCAATGGTGACCAATCCTGCAGTGCCGCCATATTCATCGATTAAAATGGCCATATGTGTTCGCTCTTTTTGTAATCGAACTAATAAATCATGAATAGGAATACTCTCAATTACACGAATGATTGGTTTAACGAATCGATCAATTGGAATATTTTCAGTGATTATTTCTTTATTAATCCAAGCGGTTATCAACTCTTTTATATTAATTACCCCAATAATGTTGTCTTTGTCACCATCCATCACTGGGTAACGAGTATATCTTTCAATATTCACTGTGTCTAATACATCCTGGATAGTAGAATCTGATGAGATACACACAATTTCAGGACGAGGCACCATTATTTCCTTTGCGATTCGTTCATCAAATTCGAAAATATTATTAACATATTTAAACTCGGATTGATTAATTTCGCCTTTTCGATAACTCTCAGAAAGAATTAAACGCAACTCCTCCTCGGAGTGTGCTTGTTCATGCTCTGATGCTGGCTTTAGGCCAAACAATCCAGTAATAAAACGAGCAGAGCCATTTAACGCCCAAATAAACGGAAACATAATTCTATAAAACCAAATAAGCGGTTTTGAAACTAATAGTGTGATGGTTTCAGCTTTCTGTATAGCAAGTGTCTTTGGTGCAAGCTCTCCGACTACTACATGCAAAAAAGTAATAATCAGAAATGTAATAATTACAGAGACTGTATAGGAAACCGAACTCGGCATATTCCACTGATGAAAGATCTTTTCGATTAATTTACCAACAGTAGGTTCACCTAACCAACCAATTCCAAGTGCAGTTACAGTTATACCAAGCTGACATGCAGACAAATATTCATCTAAACTACTAATTACTCTTCTTGCTGAGACAGCATTCTTATTACCATCTTGTATAAGCTGATCAATTTTTGTTGATCGTACCTTTACAACAGCGAACTCTGCCGCAACAAAAAAAGCAGTTAATGCAATTAAAATCATCAAAACTATTAAGTTTACTATGTCCAATTATTTTCTCCACAAACGTGGAGGTTCACCTCCGAAAATTTCAATTTTTATAATGTTTCCATTATAATATACCATTTTTTAAATGAAAAAAGTTTAACTTTAGATGTATAAAAATCGAATTTTGTAGTTTTTTTAATATTACATAATAAAAGATCATTTTAAAATTATTCATTTTTTCTTGTAAAAATTGTCTAATTAAGGTATAAAAGAAAAAATATATAATAATTTCAGATAAGTATGAATTGAAAGAGGGATAAAATGAAAAATATTCAAATTAGGTTAGCTACTGATAAAGAAGGAAGTTGTATTATTGATTTGCTAAAAGAGACAGCCCTATGGATTAAAAATAAAGGAATTGACCAATGGACATATTTATTAGATGGAGGAGAAGACGAGGAGATCATTCAATGTATCGTCAATAAAGAGACTTATGTAGTAATTAACGATGAAGAAATAATGGCTACCTTTACGCTGTATTTGGACCAAAATGATTGGGATAAACATATTTGGGGAGAAGTGCCACCAGATTCAATCTATTTACATAGGCTAGCAGTAAAACCGAAATATATGAAAAATGGAATTAGTAAAGAAATTTTTAATTGGATTAATAATAACATTCAAACAGATAAGAAATATTTAAAGCTAGATTGTGTATGCGGGAACGAAAAATTAAATCAATTTTATCAAAATAGTGGTTTTGAATTTTTGGGTGTGTCAAATGAGCATAGTAAATATCAAAAATTATTATAAATGGCTTTGTTAATTTAACCGGGAGGAATAAAGATGGCGGATTTTAAAAGATACGATGATTTATTTTCATTTAAAAAAGATACTTTCCCATACCTGGAAAAAAATGAAGTGGTAAATAATTTAATTATGGGATTACTTAAAAATGGTGAAAATGTACAACCAACCTTAATGGCAACTCTAATAAAAGAAAAAGAAATTATATTAGTGCTATTACAAACTGATCCTGAAAGAAATATTATTCTATCACATACAAATCAAGTGATAGATAAAGAGCTAGAGACTATTACTCATCATTTAATTGAAGAATTGAAGGAAGCTCCTGGATTAGAAGGGGATCGAAATCTTGTGTTAAAACTAGGTGAAAAACTATCCACTTCATGTGGAATTCAATTTGAAATCCGAATGAAGCAAAAAATCTATAAGCTGGAAAAAGTGAAAAAAGCTCCAATAGGTGTTGGTGCATTAAGAAAAGTTAATTTAACTGATTTGCCAATCATTAGTGAGTGGGTATATCAATTTTGTGTAGATGTAAATGAACCAATAACAGTAGAAGATGCAAGGAAAAAAGCAGAAGAAGTAATTAATAGACAAAGATTATATGCATGGGAAATAGATGGGAAAATGGTTTCTATGGCTAATGCAACAAGGCCCACACAAAATAACATAACCATTAGTTTAGTTTATACGCCTGCAGATGAAAGAAAAAAGGGTTATGCTTCAAATTGTGTTTCTGCTCTAAGTCAATTCATGCTAGATCAAGGTTATAAAACTACTAGTCTATATACAGATTTGGATAACCCTACCTCTAATAAAATTTATATGGAAATAGGTTATGAAGAAGTAGCAGAATCTATTGTTATTCGGAAACATTAAAACTTATATAGAACCTAAAAAGGAAAGTGAACAGTTTAAAGTTCACTTTCCTTTTCCAGCTGTCTAGTAATCCAATGAAATATTAAATGATATACATCTATCTTATTTTTTTCGTTCAGCATTTCATGTCTTCCATCTGTGAAAAATTTCGATTCTATGTTTTCTAATCCGTTCCTTTTATATTGCTGAATGACTTTTTGAACTCCCTTTGAGTAACCGCCTACCGGATCTTCGGTACCACTGAAAATAAATATTGGAAGTTCTTTTGGAATATTTTGAATCAGCCGGTTATCATGAATCATTTCTAAACCTTTTAAAAGATCATAAAAATATCCAGCGCTGCACACAAAGCCGCAAAGTGGATCATTCATATATTTTTCAACTTCATCGGGGTCACTGGAAAGCCAGTCAAATTCTGTTTTTAGGTTAGAAAAATGTTTATTATATGATCCAAATGAAAGTCGATTCAGTAAAGGACTAGGTGTTTTTAACCCGTGTTTTCGAATTTCTCGTTTCGCAATCTGCTTACCTAACTTTCCTGTTAAACCCGGATTCCCACCGGTACCAGATATGATAACACCAGTAATTGATTCACCATACCTTTGAATATATCTTCTCGCTAAAAAAGAGCCCATGCTGTGCCCTAATAAAATAATAGGAACATCTTTATATTCTTTTTGAATGAGCAAGTTAACAGCATAGAGGTCGTCAACGGCTCGCTCAAAGCCTTCCTGTTCAGAAAAAAATCCAAATAATCCAGCTTTTTCCCCTGTACGCCCATGTCCTCTATGGTCGTTTCCATAAACAAAGATATTATGCTGGACTAAAAATTTTGCGAAATCATCATATCTTTCAATATGCTCAGCCATTCCATGTGAAAGTTGAACAATGGCATTAGGCTGTTCGTTCAGGTTTTCCCACTTCTTCACAAATACCTCAACTTGATCATCCATTTTCAAAAAGGTAGATGTTACCTCCATTAAATTACCTCCCTCGACCAATAAAATACCATGTTTAAAAGGTTAATATAATTATTGCATATATTTAGGAAAAAAAGCATCATAAACAATATGCTATTGAAATTTGTAATATTTAGGTGTATTTGTATTATTTTAAGAAAAATAACAGGTTATCCTATTTTAATATTAGTTATGGTAAAATAATAAATAAATTCTATTTCAAAAATTCATATTAGTTAGACTCGAGAAATAAATATATTTTCAAATATTGATGGGAGAGTTTCAAGTGTGTGTATTAAGTATTAGACAACTAGAAAAACGAATTGGAAATACCACTATATTTCCTCAAATCGATTTATCCATTCATAATGGTGAAGCAGTAGCCATTCAATGTAATGTTGAGGTAAGTGCTCACCTTATTCAAATATTAATAGGAGAATCATCCCCTTCGGGCGGTGAAATTTTATTTTTAAAAGAAAAATACGATTCTTATAAAAGTTTATGTAAAAAGGTAGGAATTGTATTACTTAATGAAGGGGTATATGATCGCTTAACACCCTTTGAGTATTTAACTTTTTATAAAAGGCTTTATGAGGCGGATACTGATGTGAATCAGTTGCTAAATAGAATAGGGTTAAACAAGAGGGGAAGAATTGACAAATTATCATTCTCTGAAAAAAAACGACTGCAAATTGGGCGTGCAATAATTCATAATCCAGATCTGTTAATTATTGAGGAACCGATTCAAAACGTGGATATTGAAAGCCATTATATTATCCAAAATTTGATTTCAGATTTTACTGATCAGGGAAAAGCTGTACTCATTACAACGAGTAATCTAGAGAATGCAATAATGATGACGAATGAAGTGTACATACTAAATTCAGATGGAATAAAAAAGCTAGATGTAGTCGATGAAACAGTGAGTCAAAACGAAGAAGAAATGAATCTTCTTAGTGTGGAGGAGGTCTCCGTTTCTCAAGACGAGGAAGACGTTGCAAATGAAGAAATTCCAATGAGTTCTACACCATTTCGGTTTGAAAAAATTCCTGCTAAAGTGAATGACAAAATCATCTTGTTGGATCCTACTGAGATTGATTACATCGAAAGTAATGATGGGGTATCAAATTTACATGTGAAGGGTGAGATATTTCCATGTACTTATCCATTAAACCAGCTTTTTGATCGGCTTTATCCATTTGGCTTTTTCCGTTGTCATCGTTCCTATATTGTAAATCTGCAAAAGGTAAGGGAAGTCATTACTTGGACAAGAAATAGCTATAGTTTAGTTTTGGACGATGCAAAGAAAAGTTCGGTTCCTTTGTCTAAAGGTAAATTAAATGAGCTAAAAGAAATCATCGGAATTTGAAAGAAAATCGATCGGCTTTTTTAGGATGAATTACGCTCCATTCATCGAAAAAAATACTCCATTCACCATGAATTATACTCTTTTCACCTTGATATTACTGCGTTTTCCTTATTGTGCTGCTAAACTAAGGTCAAGCAAGTAAATGAATGGTGAGAGGGAGTAGAAAAATGGAAAATGTCATTGAAGTGAAACAATTAGTGAAGTCATTTGGAAACAAAATGGCACTTAAAAATGTAACATTCAATATAAATAAAGGTGAAACGTTCGGATTTTTAGGACCAAGTGGATCGGGGAAAACGACGACAATTAAAATATTAACTTCACAATTAAATCATACTGCTGGTGAGGTTAGTGTTTTTGGTAATCCTTTAAAAAAACTAAAGGATCCTTCCTATATGAAGAGAATTGGAATTTTGACGGATAATAGCGGATTATATGAACGTCTTACAATATATGATAATTTAGCATTCTTTTGCAAGTTGTATGATGTCAATGAGAAGCAAATTGACGAGGTTCTTGAATCTGTAAATCTATTAAAAGACAAAAACACAGTTGTCCAAAAGCTGTCTAAAGGAATGAAGCAAAGGGTAACATTAGCTCGTGCAATCATACATAAACCTGATTTATTATTTTTAGATGAGCCTACATCTGCTCTTGATCCAGTGAATACAAAGCATATTCATGATGGGTTAAAAAAATTAAATCAACAAGGCACGACGATCTTTTTAACCACACATGATATGCAAGAAGCAGAGGATCTTTGTGATCGTGTAGCCTTTTTACATCAAGGGGAGATTAAATTGCTTGATACACCTCAAAACCTACGATTAAAATATAGCGATTCATCTATTAAGCTTTTATTAAAAGGAGATCGCGAGGTTATCGTTCAAAAAGATGAAGAAGGCGCGGACAAGATTTATCAATATATGAAAAATAATGAAGTAATTTCAATTCATTCAAATGAACCAACACTTGGAGATATATTTGTACAATTAACGGGGAGGGCATTATCATGACATTTTCATTAAAAAGAGTACAGGCAATTTTTATTAAAGATTGGAAGGATTTATTAAAGAATTCGTATATTCTTTTCACAATGGCTCTTCCATTAGCTCTCGCTGCATGGCTCGGCCGTGTCGGTACCGATAATGATCTTTTTCACTCCATGCCGATTAGTTTAGCTTTAGTGATTGCAGGCTGCTTCGTACAAGCTGCAATGGTAGCGGAAGAAAAAGAAAAGAATACGTTAAGGGGTTTATTACTATCGCCTGCAAATACGATGGAAATTTTGGTTGGAAAGAGTGCATTAACATCAGCAGTAACAGTTGTAGTCATTATTGGTTCAATTTTTCTTAGCGAATTCAAAGTTGTATCGATACCGATGTTTTCATTGCTTATTCTATTAAACTTAATTATTTTTGTATCAATCGGAACGATTCTTGGTTTATTATCAAGAACGGTAATGGAAACATCAATTATTGGAATGCCAGTTATTCTGATTTTTGGGATGGGTTCAATGGTAAACTCATTAATCGATAATAAAACCATTCAAACAATTTTAACTTACTTGCCTAGCGAACAATTTAGTAAAGCTTGGCTAGAGTTAAGTAAGGGTGGGGGAATAGGCAGTATTGGTGAACACTTACTTATCTTAATTATTTGGTGTCTTGTTTCATTGGTACTCACTGTTATCATTTATGGGAAACGTCGATTTGATTAATGCTGGAATTTTTGTAAAGGGTACACATTACATAGAAATTCTTTTTGATGAACCTTGGAAAGCAAGAAAGGGGAAGAACCCCCTTTCTTGCTGAAAATGCTTTTTTATTTACCTAGTCATTGGTTTAAATTCAATTTCATAAAACGGAAAGCCTTCTTCCTCTTCTGGAATAGGAGTATATCCAAGCTTAGTATAGAAGCTTGATGAGGTAGGATTTGCATTCCAAGTAAACCAATTAGAGCCGTTTTCTTTAGCCCATGATTTAATTGTTTCGAAGATTGCTGTAGCTACACCTTGATTTCTATACTCCGAAAGTACAAATAAATCATGAAATCTTGTTGTCTTTGTTCCAGCTCTTAAGTGATACCCATAATCCTGTGCCCATCCGTAACCTGCAATCCTATCATCAACTAGAGCAATTGGAAGTAAATAATTTGTGCTTTCAATAACTGAATGAAATCTTATTTCAGCCTGCTCTTTACTGTCAGTTGCCCCTCTTTTTTCAAGGAGGCTCCAAACTTGCTCCCAATCATTAGAAGAAGCTAGCTTTATCATGACATTTTTTGTGTTCATGCTAATTCTCCTTAAATTTAATATAGTAATAGATTACAAAGGTAGCGCCATAAGGATCGTAGGTAATGAATGCCCAAAAAATTCTGCGGTATATTCTTTTGCTACTTTAAAACCTTTAGATTCATAAAAAGCTTTCCCAATTTTATTATCTTTTTCTACTTCGACAAGAAGTCGATCTATTCCATTTAATTGTGTTATTCCATGTTGTAATAACTTTGAACCGACGCCGCCTTTTTGAAATTGCGGGAGAAGGTAAATAGCTGCTAATACTGCAGATTTATTTTCTACATCGATGTTTGAAAAACTAGCGAACCCAGCTACTTTTTCGTTCACTTCTGCAACAAGAAATATTGTATTTTGCAGTCTGTATTCCAATGATTGTTCAGAATACGCATTTTTAAGAAAATCCTCCTGGACGTCAGCATGAATAATTCCTTCGTAAGTTTGATTCCAAGAAATTTTAGCAACTTGTTGAATATCAGGAATATCTTCATGTATAGCCTTTCTAATAGAAATCGTTTCGATCATTTCCATCACCTCTTTAGTAAAAAATTCGACATATGTTTACTATTTCCCTTTATTGAAATTTATGGTGGAAAGCAGGAGGTTAGGGATCGCGTGGAGAAAGAATTAGTAAATAAAGTAACTAACAGGTGATGTGTATGAACAGCGAGCATATAAGAATTACTGAGGAAGCTATTAAATATATGCGAAATCATTTATCAGAAGATCTAACATCAGAACAACTAGCATCTAGTGTTGGATATAGTACTTATCATTTTATAAGGATTTTTAAAGATGTTACAGGAATTTCACCGAGACATTATCTTTCAGCCTTACGAATTGAAGCAGGAAAGGATCATTTAAGCCATTCACCTTCATCTATATTAAAAATATTATTATCGATAGGATTTCAAAGCATAGGGTCTTTTAGTACTCGATTTAAGCAGTTTGTCGGACAATCACCAAGAGATTTCCGGCAAAAGATGAATACTTTACACCAACACTTTATTCAATATCAAACGAAAGAGATTAGTCCTTTTGTAGAAAAAAATCAAACACCCAGTATTTCATTTAATATTAAAACACCTTCCAGTTTTAAAGGAATCATATTTGCAGGCTTGTTTCCACGTCCAATACCTGATCAAAGACCAGTAGTTGGAACTGCCTTTAATCATCAAAAAAAGATGTGTACGTTTTCGAATGTTCCTAAAGGTGATTATTATTTATTGATAGCTGGAATTCCTTGGAATTCAAATCCATTAAAATGTTTTTCTAGCGATCGTTTATTACGTGGGAAGTATGAAAGGGTAATACAAATGAAAGAAAGTACAAACGAGCATGTCACTATTCAATTACGGGAACCGTTACCATACGATCCACCTATTGTTATTAATTTACCATTACTATTATTTGAAAAAAATAGAGCAAACTAAGAGAACTTTTTGTTTCAAGTTTAATTTATAGTATAAATAAATAAGGGAGGAGATAAATATGCTAAATCAAGTTGGAGTACTAAGCATTCAAGTTCATAATATGGAAAAGTCAGTGGATTTTTATACAAATGTACTAGGATTTGAAATTTCAAAGAGGTACGGTGAAAATATTGTTACATTAAAACAGGAGGCATTCACTATTGTTTTAGAAACGGCAGAAGAAGTACATACAAATCCAAAACAATATGTCTTGCCAGGAATAATATCCGAAAATTTAGATGGTGATATTGTAAACCTTAAATCAAAAGGTGTAAAAATGGTGTTTGATGAACCACGACCATGTCCGCCGGGCCGCTATACAATAATAGAGGATCCAACAGGAAATCAACTTGAGTTAATTGAGTTTTCAAAGTAAGTAGGTGTTTCTGGTGATCTATGAAATGACAGTCCAAGTGCGTGTTACTAACAAAGAAGAAGGACAAAAATGGTATGAAACATTATTAAATAAAAAACCCGATTTTATTCCACATGAAGGGTTTGCAGAATGGGAGCTAATTCCAGGATGTTGGCTTCAAGTAGCAGAAGGTGTCCCGACAAAAGGAAGCGGACCCATTCGTTTAGGTGTTACCAATATTGAAGCAGAACGTGATAGATTAATAAAAGAGTTAAAAATTGATTGCTTTGAAATCTATTCAAGAAAAGAAGTTCCGGTTAAATGGGGCACTTTTACAGACCCTTGGGGAAATCGTCTTGGATTGTTTGAATATTTGAGTGAAGACGAAAGAGAAGAACGTATTAAAACAGTCTTAAATAGTTTTGGAAAATAAAGACCTTCCTTTGAAGGTCTTTATTTTCGTTGTAAAAGAAGCTAGTGTATCCACAAATGTAATAAATTCAAATCACATATCTTCGGAATGAATCTCTTTAATCAGTCTAGCTGGATTTCCGCCAACTACCACATTATCTGGAACATCCTTCGTAACAACTGATCCAGAGGCAACTACAACATTATTTCCAATTGTTACTCCTGGATTAATGACAGAGCGACCCCCGATCCACACATTGTTGCCGATAGTGACTGGTTTTCCGTATTCAAGTCCGCTGTTTCTTTCTGTAGGATCGAGAGGGTGGGTAGCGGTATAAATATGTACACCTGGTGCAAGCATGCAATTATCTCCAATATGAACTGGACAAACATCCAAAAAGACGCAATCAAAGTTGGCATAGAAGTTGTTACCAACATGAATATTATAGCCATAATCACATTTAAAGGAAGGTTCAATATAAATAGAGTTTCCAATGGTACCAAATAAATCTTTTAAAATTGCTGTTCGTTTTTCTAATTCAGTTTCAAGTGTAAGATTAAACTCTCGTGTCATTTTTCTTGCAGCGAGTCTATCCTCCACAAGTTCTGAATCTGAAGCAACATATAATTCACCTAAAATCATTTTTTCCTTTTCTGTTCTCAAAATTAACTCCCCTTTCAATTATTGAGGTTTTTCAAAAGCTAGTTTAATAGCGAATCCGACAAGAACCGCTCCAGTAATCCCTTGAATGAATTTTTGTGTCTTAGGTTTTTTCATAAAAACACTAATTCTATTAATTAATAAAATATAAAACACGAACCAAAGAGCAGTTAGGATTGTATAAGTGATTCCCATGGTAAGAAATTGGCTCATCGAATTCGCGTGAGGATTTAAAAATTGTGGTAAAAAGGTTAGAAAAAATACTGCAACTTTAGGATTTAAAAGATTAGTTAGGAAGCCTTGGCGAAAACAGGAATGGTGGCCTTTTGTAGGAAGATCTTTATCAGTTTCACTGTCAATATCTTTTCTTAATGATAGCAAAGTTTTTACACCTAAATAAATTAAATATATGGCACCTATATATTTAATGATGGAAAATAATAATGCAGACTTAACGATTATAGCTGACAATCCTAAAATTACTGCAAGAGTATGGATACATAATGCACAGCAAGTTCCCAATAAAGTCTGGATACCGCCTAATCGACCAAGTGATAAAGTATTCCTGGTGGTAATTGCAGTGTCAGGACCGGGTAAGATAATCAAACATATCGACATAAAAGCAAACACAAAAAAGTTTGACATTTAAATTCCACCTTTCCACATAGAATCTATTCAGAATATTTTAACATGGAATTTATCATAAGGGGACATTGAATCCGTTATTGTTATTAAATGTCACTAATGTAAGGGCTAAGTGGACACTGAGTACGTTATTTACGAAAAAAGGCAGAGAAATCACTGTTTTTTTATAAAATAGCGGAACCATTGTCCGCAAACTTAAGGAATGATCCCATTATGACACAAATAGCGGAACTAGTGTCCTCAAAGCACAGATACTAATTAATATGCTATTTCACTACTTCACCACAGTAACTGAACTATTTATCCTATTTAAACCAGCCTTTTTTCATAAACCAAATCGACATACCTGCACCAATTAAGAACATAATGAAGAGGACAATGAAATAGCCGAATTTCCAATGTAATTCTGGCATTATGTCAAAATTCATGCCGTATATACCAGCAATCATTGTTAATGGCATGAATATCGTAGTAATGACTGTCAGTACCTTCATTACCCGATTGGTTTGATGAGCATTTAAAGATAAATAACTATCACGGATATCCGCTGTGAGTTCTCGATTTGCCTCAATCATACTTGCTAATTTCAACAGATGGTCTTGTATGTCTGTAAAATAGGCGGATCTACTTTGAATACCATGTAAACGATGAGAATTTAACATACGATATAGTAAATCACTCATCGGTGTAATGGTTTGTCGCATAGACAGTAAATCATGTCTTGTATCAAACAAACTTTCTAATAATTCTTCCATCGATTCCGCTTTTGAATTATCCTCTATTTCATTAAGACGATCTTCTAATTTATATATAATAGGAAAATAATTGTCCACAATTTTATCCATTACTTGATATAAGATTAAATAGGAGTCCCATTCCTCAGATAAATCGTTATTTTCAACAAGAGACCAAACATCATTGATTTCTTTTGATTCATGATGGTGAAAAGTAACAATATAATTTTCACCTAAAAAAATATTAATTTCTTCTTTTAATAATTCATTTGGATGAAGGCTATGGATGACAAAAAAAGTATGATCATCATAATAATCCAATTTTGGTCTTTGTAATTTGTATATACAATCCTCAATAGCTAACGGATGAAATTTTAAAGGGTTTCGGAGGTTTAAAATTTCTTCATCGGTTGGATGGTCAAAATCAATCCAATACCAAAGGTAATTCGAAGAGATTAATTCATCAATAGGAACATCTTTTACAAGCTTATTTTCAAGAGTTATTGCCAAAGTATGTATCATTTTTTATCCCTCATAAAATAGTAAACATGGTCCCATAATATAATTCCATGCTTTTAAGTTGTGTATAACCGAATTTTTGTTAAAATTCATTATACTCCTAAATAGTATCATACAAAATAATACAGGTGACAATTTCTTGTCACCAATTTTTAAAAAGGTAAGAAAGTATAACATTTACTATGGACATTAGACATGAAAAGTGTTTGCTGTGTCTAGCTCCAGCGCCTATCGGCTAGCGTATTTCTCCGTCTTCTCCCTACGATAAGTCAACATCGACTCGTCCCTCGCCGTGTTTCCTTTATCTCAGTCGAAGACTACGAAATCCGTACGCTAGAGCTGCGGCGCTTACGCTTTTCTTGTAATATCACTTCTTTACAACTGGCAACCTTACATGGCTAGGATATTCCCTTGAATGGTAAACTGTTTGTTGTGCAACTGCAAAATCAGTATCTGCAGCAGGATCATTTCCAGTATTATGATTCGGAAATATAGCATTTTTTGCACCTGAAGTTATTGCAACTCGAATACGATGTCCTTTTTTAAATAAATGAGCAATTTTAGACATTTTGATTTCGTAACTTTCGATGCGATCCGGTTCAAGTAACTTTGGTTTTTCGTACGAATTTCTATATCTTGCCCGAATGATTCCATCAGATAATCGAATAGAATCTCCAGCTTCGTTCACATCGGTCAGGCGGACGAGCCAATCGGTATCCTTAGCAGAACTTGCCGCATAAATTACAGCAAGTATATCACCAGCAATTTCTAAGTCTTCTTCTAATGGCTGAGAAGTATAGACTAATACATCATTTCGCATTTCAACATCACGGTAGTTTTCTGGAACACTGCACTCATTTTCTGAAACATCAATTAAGTATGGAGCAGGGTTTTTGGGATCGAAAACATAATGATCACTCGTTTCGATAAGAGAAGGTTTATTTTCTAGCACACCATCCCCTAAACTTGTTTGGGCATTCCCATTACTATGCAAATAAAGGTTAGTAAATGATGCATTTTCAGGAGGCCAACAGTCTGCTTTCTTCCACTCATTTGCACCAACAGTATAGAATTCAACTGTGGATTCTTTTTCAACGCCATTTTCAATCCCTTTTAAAAAACGGTCATACCAACGCTGACATAATAAATCAAGATCATAGCGAATTGCATTTAATCCGAATTGGACATTGTGTATTTCTCTCGTAGCATTTGAGTTGTGATACCAAGGCCCGAGGATTAATCGTTGGTTCGCGCGTCTGTGCTGTTGGTTTAATTCCCATGCTTCCGTAGTACCGTTTCCATCATCATCATACCAACCAGAAATATACAATGCCGGCACATTAATCTTCTGACCGAATCGAGTCCAATCAAATGAAGCCCAAAATTCATCATAATCAGGATGCTCCATCCACTCATCCCAAAATGGAATCTCGCTACCCAGGGCTTTTTGGGGGATATCCTTTATCGGACGTACATTTAAAACCTCATCCCAATCATCACGATTCATTGCATCCCGGTTAGTTCGTTGTTTAGCCATCATAAAAATCCATGCCATTAAACCTGAAGAATATATCCCTTTTTGTCGAGGAATATCCCCAAACGGACTTCCAGCTGTAACAATACTAATAATTGCTTTTAAGTGAGGGTTCCCGCTAGCAGCGGCAGCCCATTGCACAAATCCACTGTAGGAAGAACCAATCATCCCAACATTTCCATCAGACCAACCTTGAGTGGCAATCCAATTTAATGTATCATCCCCATCATTGATTTCATGATACATTGGCAGCCACTCACCCTCAGAATCCTCACGCCCTCTCACGTCCTGAGAGATAACAGCAAACCCTCTTTGGACAAAACGGAGCTTATTAAGCCCGTATTTCATTCTTCCATATGGTGTTCGTATTAATACGGCGGGGATACGTTTATTTTGGGGTAAATCCTTAGGCAGCCAAACCTCTGTAGCTAATTTCACACCATCCCGCATCATCACATCAATTTTACCTAAATGATTGACATCATATTCTGCCGGAGAAAGGAGATCATCCTTCCATATGCCGATAGGAGTTAGATGCTCAAAACCTTGTTCGACCATAACCGCACTTTCTACTCCTTCATGATAAAGAAAAGCAACGATACGGTCTTGATCAACAACTAGGTCGATCGGTTGTTTTCCGTTGGACATGACATAAATCCAAGTAGAGTCTGAAACCTTTTGATATCTTTGAAAATGCTCACCTGATTTCAATTGGACGCTTTTCTGTTCTGTCCATTTAAAATTTTTCCCTTCATGAAGAATGTTATTTATTCGATCCAATGAAAAAACACATGAATCGATGTTTTTATTTACATATTGAATTTCTGTTCTATCCCCAATTATTATTTTTGCATGTAAAATACCTGAGCAATAATATAAAAATTCCAATCTTCTTCCTCCTTTTTTATGCAATTAAATATATTTTCTCGATTCCCCTATACTACTCCTTTAAAAAATAAAATATTAATAACATTCCTAATATTAAATGGTGAAATTTACGATATAATAAAAATATCTATAGAATTGGAAAGTGATACCATGAGGGGGAGGTCAATCTGAAATCGATTATTGGAATAACGCCCAATGTTGACTTTGATTGGAAACATACATTGGCTAATGACTATATGCAAGCTGTCATTCAAGCAGGGGGAATACCTGTCATATTACCTATGGGAATGGAAGAAGATATCGAAGAAATTACTAATAGAATTGATGGACTGATTTTGTCTGGAGGCGGTGATATTGATCCAACATTATTTGGTGAAGAACCCCACCCAAAACTAGGATCAATTTCACCTGGAAGAGATAATTATGAAATTAAAATAATACAAAAAATGCTTCAATTAAATAAGCCGATCTTAGCAATTTGTCGAGGTATACAAATACTGAATATAGCTGTCGGCGGTAATATGTTTCAGGATATTTATAGCCAGATAGAATCGCCATTAATCCAGCATTCACAGAATGCTGTTAGGTACCACCCATCACACTACGTGTATGTTGAAAAAAATAGCATGCTATCTGAAATAACAGGATGTACAGATTTTAAAGTAAATTCCTTTCATCATCAAGCTGTAAGGAATGTTGTGGAGCCACTAAAGGTGGTTGCACGTTCATCGGATGGAGTAATTGAAGCGGTTGAGAGTTCTGTACACAGATTTGTACTAGGAGTACAATGGCATCCTGAACCATTGGCTGTGCACGGGGACCATATCTCTCAAAAAATCTTTCAACGTTTCATACAATCTAGTTTATGAGGTGAAAAAATGGAAATTATTGATCTACATTGTGATGCATTAATGAAATTAGCGGATGGGAAGGGCAAAATTAGCTTTGCTGACTCATCAGATCTAGATACGAATAAAACACGCCTTCAAAAAGGTGATGTTAAAGTTCAGTGCTTTGCTATCTTTATCGAACCTGAAATTAAATCTGATCAGAAATTTCAAGCAGCATTAGACCAAATATATTATTTTAAAAATGAAGTACTTGGAAAAAATCATGAAATGAAGCAGATTACGAGCTGGAATGATTTTGATCATTTAAAGGAAAATGAAATAGGTGCGATGTTAACACTGGAGGGTGTTGATGCCATCGGAAATGATTTGCAAAAATTGAGTATTTTACATGAATTAGGCGTTCTTTCTGTAGGATTAACTTGGAATAATGCCAATCTAGCTGCAGATGGAGCTGGCGAACCTCGTGGAGCAGGTTTAACTACATTTGGTAAAGAAATTGTTCAATTTAATAATCGACATCAAATTCTAACCGATGTTTCCCATTTATGTGAAAAGGCATTTTGGGATGTGATGGATATAGCTGACTATCCTATTGCAAGCCATTCTAATGCAAAAGAATTATGTAATCATGTAAGGAATCTAACAAATCAACAAGCAAGAGCTATGTTTGACAAAGGCGGTTTAATTCATGTCGTATTTAACCCACCATTTATTAAGGAAAGTGGCAAAGCTTCCATCTCCGATCTAATTAAACATATTGACCATTTTTGTGCATTAGGCGGTGTGGATCAAATCGGATTTGGCTCTGATTTCGATGGTATTTCAAAGAAAGTGTTGAAACTAGAAGATTCATCTATGTATCAAAATTTGGTGAATGAACTATTAAAATACTATTCAGAGGATCAGGTAAGGGGTTTTGCTTATCAAAATTTCCTACAAGCCCGTCCTAATTATAGAGTGTAAGAGAATATTCTTCTATTTATGGCAATCGGTTATCATCTGATTGCCATATTTTTATTTTTGATATTTATAAAACTCCGAAAAAATAATTTTGATATAGTTTCCAATATATAGTATTGAAAATTTAGACTAATTAATATAATCTAAATATATCAACTTTTTATTTCAGAGGATGATTTTTACAAAGGAGGAATGTTAAATCATCAGTCATATGATTGATGATACGGCATTATTACGAAAAAGAGAGTGTGATGAAAATGGGGAAATACATATTTAAAAGATTCATGGCCATGTTAGTTACTATTTGGGTCATTACGACATTAACCTTTTTTTTAATGCATTCCATTCCTGGCTCCCCTTTCAACCAGGAACGTAATACAAGTGAAAGCGTTCGCAAGAATTTAGAAGCACATTATCATTTGGATAAACCACTATATGAACAATATTTTACTTACTTAAAATCTATTGCACAATTTGATTTTGGACCTTCAATTAAGAAGCCGTCACAAACAGTAAATGATATGCTGGGACGAGGGTTTCCAGTATCTTTTGAGTTAGGAATTACCGCTTTAATTATTGCCATTGCATCCGGGATTACTTTAGGTGTATTAGCAGCCTTAAAACATAATGGTGTAATTGATTACATAGCAATGACCATCGCAGTACTAGGAATATCAATCCCTAACTTTGTAATGGCAACATTATTAATCCAGCAATTCGCAGTTAACTGGCACCTATTACCTGCCGCTACATGGGCAAGCACAAAACATATGATTCTCCCTACCGCTGCTCTTGCTACTGGTCCTATGGCGATCATTGCCCGCTTAACACGATCGAATATGTTAGAAGTATTAACTCAGGATTATATTAAAATGGCAAGGGCTAAAGGGCTATCCCCGGTAAAAATTATAATTAAGCATGCATTGAGGAATGCATTAATGCCAGTCGTCACAATTTTAGGTACCTTAACTGCAGGCATTCTAACAGGAAGCTTTGTTATTGAAAAAATATTTGCCATTCCAGGAATGGGTAAATACTTTGTAGACAGCATCAATTCTCGTGACTATCCAGTTATTATGGGGACCACTGTGTTTTACAGCGTATTTCTTATCATTATGTTATTTGTCGTTGACTTAGCTTATGGGGTGCTAGATCCGCGAATTAAGCTACATAAAAAGGAGTGAACTCACGTGGACGCTTTAAAACAGGAGGAGCATCAATTTAATTCAGACGTACCTAATGAATGGTTCGTTCCATTGAATAAGGAAAAAGGGATAGCAGAAGCTGTTGTGCGTCCAAGTATTTCTTATTGGAAAGATGTTTGGATAAGGCTATTTAAAAACAAGCTTGCCATGCTTGGCTTAATTATATTAGTGATCCTTATTCTTATGGCAATATTTGGGCCTATTCTCTCATCGCAGAGTGACACAAGACTAAACTTTAAGAATCAAAACCTTCCACCTTCATCTTCACATTGGTTTGGGACAGACAATTTAGGTCGCGATATTTTTGCGAGAACTTGGGATGGTGCTAGAATTTCCCTATTTGTAGGTATTATGGCTGCCCTTATTGATTTTTTAATAGGAGTTATTTATGGCGGTATTGCCGGTTACAAAGGTGGTAAAATTGATAACCTCATGATGCGGATAGTGGAAGTGTTGTACGGTCTGCCATACTTACTTGTTGTTATTCTATTAATGGTTGTTATGGGACCCGGATTGAAAACCATCATTGTTGCCTTAACGGTAACAGGATGGGTCGGAATGGCCCGAATTGTCCGTGGGCAGGTATTGCAAATAAAAAATTATGAATATGTTTTAGCATCAAAAACATTTGGAACAAAAACGTCAAGAATTATTCGAAAAAGTCTATTACCAAATACTATGGGAACGATCATCGTCCAAATGACTTTAACTGTACCAAGTGCGATTTTCGCAGAGGCCTTTCTAAGCTTTATTGGCTTAGGGATAGCTCCTCCATTTGCAAGCTGGGGAGTAATGGCTAATGATGGATTGCCGGCGATAACATCTGGATACTGGTGGACATTATTCTTTCCTGCATTTTTTATATCACTAACTATGTTTGCTTTTAATGTTCTAGGTGATGGCTTACAGGATGCCCTTGATCCGAAGTTAAGGAGGTAATATCGATGGAAAACGTCTTAGAAATTCAGAATCTTCACGTTTCTTTCACAACCTATGGAGGGATTGTGAAAGCGGTAAGAGGGGTTCATTTAGAACTAAAAAAAGGTGAGACATTGGCTATTGTTGGTGAATCTGGATGTGGCAAAAGTGTCACATCACAAAGTATTATTCGCCTTATACCAAAAACATCAGGAAAAATAACAGACGGCTCGATTCTTTTTAAGGGGAAGGATTTAACAAAAATCACTGAAAAGGAAATACGATCGATTCGAGGATCGGAAATCTCTATGATTTTTCAAGATCCAATGACCGCTTTGAACCCTACTTTAACAGTAGGTGATCAATTGATCGAAGCGATAAAACAACATAAAGAAGTTACAAAAACAGAAGCGAAAAAAAGAGTCATAAATATACTCAATCTTGTTGGAATATCCAATCCGGAAGAACGATTAAAACAGTATCCACACCAATTTAGCGGTGGGATGAGGCAGAGAATTGTAATTGCAATGGCACTTATTTGTGATCCAGAGATTATTATTGCTGATGAACCAACAACCGCATTAGATGTAACGATTCAGGCTCAAATATTTGAATTATTTAAAGAAATTCAGAAAAAAACCGGTGTTTCTATTATCTTAATAACCCATGACCTTGGGGTTGTAGCTCAAGTAGCAGATAGAATTGCTGTCATGTATGCTGGGAAAATTGTTGAAACAGGGATAAGAAAAGAAATTTTCTATAAGCCAAAGCATCCATATACAAAAGGTTTGTTAAGTTCTGTGCCAAGGCTTGATTTGGAAGAAGAGAATTTAGTACCTATCCCAGGATCACCGCCAGACCTGTTTGCACCACCTGTAGGGTGTCCTTTTACTGCAAGGTGTTCGTTTGCGATGGAGGTGTGTGAAAAGGTATATCCTAATACTTATAGCTTTTCAGCGAATCATCATGTATGTTGCTGGTTGCAAGACGAAAGAGCAAGATCTGTTCAGTTTTCGGCTATGGGTCAAGGCTCATAGATGAAATAAATTTATAAGGAATGAGGGGGAAAATGATGAGAAAATTTTTTGGGATAGTAGTAGCGCTTTTTTTAACGTTTTCTTTAGCTGCTTGTACAACTACAAAAGATGTCGGTAACAAGGACAATCAAGGCAAAAAAGATAATGAGGACAAGAAGCCTGAACAAGTGCTCCATTTAAATAACAGCCAAGAGCCGACGTCGTTTGATCCGCCAATTGGTTTTGACTCAGTTTCTTATAGTGCCTTGAACAATCTCATGGAAGGGTTGACTCGCTTAGGGAAAGATCATAATCCAGAAGCAGCAACAGCCAAGAATTGGGATGTAAGTTCAGATGGAAAAACGTATACATTTCACATTCGCAGTAATGCTAAATGGTCAAATGGAGACCCAGTTACGGCAGGTGACTTTGAATTTGCCTGGAAAAGACTATTAGATCCAGACACAGCATCACCTGCTGCATTCCTAGGCTATTTCATTGAAGGTGGAGAAGCTTTTAATACAGGTAAAGGATCTAAAGACGCTGTCAAAGTGAAGGCAGTAGATGAAAAAACATTCGAAGTTGTTTTAACAAGTCCGCAAGCATATTTCTTAAGTGTAATTGCGAATCCAGTCTTTTTCCCAATTAATCAAAAGGTGGCAGAGGCAAATCCAAAGTGGTTCGCAGAAGCAGATTCTTTTGTTGCTAATGGTCCATTTAAATTAACAAAGTGGGAACATGATAGTAATATGGTAATGGAGAAAAACGAAAATTATTGGGATGCAGCTAATGTCAAGTTAGATAAAGTTACTTGGGCAATGGTGGATGACCCGACAACAGAATATCAAATGTTTCAATCAGGAGAACTTGACACATCAGGTATCCCACCTGAATCTAGTGAGCAAATTTTTAAGGAAGGTAAAGCGATTGTTGAAGATCAAGCTGGAACGTATTTCTATCGCTTTAATGTAACAAAGGAGCCATTCAAAAATGTAAATATTAGAAAAGCTTTTGCGATGGCGATTGATCAACAACAAATCGTTGATTATGTAACAAAAAATAAAGAAAAAGCTGCACATGGTTTCGTTTCATATGGTTTTAGTCAACCAGATGGACAGGATTTCCGTGATGCAGGTGGAGATTTATTTAATTTTGACCCGAAAGAAGCAAAAGCCCTTTTGGAAAAAGGCATGAAGGAAGAAGGATATAAAAAACTTCCGGCAGTTACATTAACATATAGCACAAGCCCAAATCATAAAAAAATCGCAGAAACGATGCAAGGGATGCTAAAGGAAAATTTAGGTGTTGACGTAAAGCTAGCTAATATGGAATGGAATGTTTTCACAGAAGAGCAAACGAAATTAAAATTTCAACTTTCAAGAAGCTCATTCCTAGCGGATTATGCTGATCCAATCAACTTCCTTGAAAATTTCACAACAGGTCTTGCGATGAATCGAACTGGTTGGAGTAATAAAAAGTATGACCAATTAATTAAAGACGCGAAAAATGAAGCAGATGAAAATAAACGCTTTGAAATAATGCACGAAGCTGAAAAACTTTTATTTGATGAAATGCCGCTCTTCCCACTTTATTTCTATAACCAAGTTACACTACAAAAAGATAATGTAAAAGGTATTGTCCGTCATCCTGTTGGTTATTTAGAACTTAAATGGGCGTATGTTGAATAAGGCTCTTTTCTAATACTTTGTTGCTATTTGTAATAAAGTAAAAATCTAGTAGGATTTTTACGAGTGTTTTTCTACTTATTCAAAAAGTATGGGATGAAGAAAAGAGCGCGAAACCAATTTAATTAAGTATTGGAGCTATTTACGAAAATCAACAATCTTTACGAAAACAGCTTTGAGTAAATAGAATGATAGACAAGTGAAAAAACCTTATCAAATGATGCAAGCTTGATAAGGTTTTTTCTCACAAATTGGACGTATTCAAGTAATGGAGGTAATTATGGAAACTTATCAGATAAATGTGGCAGTTGCTACCCTTTGGACATCGAAAGAATCTGCACGTGATATAGATGGTGATGCCATATCAAATCCAGTACATATACACCAGTGGCTAAAATCATTAACCTATGAAACAAGATTAGATTTATGTAATAGCAATTTAGTTCAATCGCAGGTTTTATTTGGGGAAGAGGTAGAAGTTATCGAAATGGATGGGGATTGGGCATCCGTTGTTATCCCAAGTCAACCTAGTAAAAAAGATAAAAGGGGATACCCGGGATGGATCAACTTAAATCAATTAATTAAAAAAGAAGAAAAGTTAAAACTTGAACAAGAAAAGGTAGCAATTATCTGTCAACCAACAGCCATTCTTTTCGAAAGTCCAGATGTAAAGTGGATGCAATTAAGCTATCAAACTAGCCTTCCAGTCATAGAGATTCAAGCTCACTATGTTAAGGTAAAAGTTCCCACAGGCTTTGGATACCTTCTTAAAGAAGATATACATATACAAGAAGCGAATCGCATTCCAAAACGAAATGGAGATTCAATTGTTAAGGAAGCGGAGAAATTTTTAGGCCTTCCATATCTATGGGGAGGTATGAGCAGCTATGGCTACGACTGCTCTGGTTTTAGCCACACGATGTGTAAAGCAAATGGTTACTTAATTGCAAGAGATGCGCATGAGCAAGCACAAGACGGAGTTGATATTTCTTTACAAGATTTAGAGCCTGGAGATTTATTATTTTTTGCTTATGAAGAGGGAAAAGGATTCATTCATCATGTAGCTATTTATTATGGAAACGGTCAGATGATCCATGCGCCAAATACAGGTAAATCAGTAGAAATTGTAAAGATTGAAGGAGTTTATGAAAAGGAACTTTGTATAGCACGTCGTTATTGGGAATAGCTGGAGGAATGAACATGCAAACAGAAAAAGTGCTGGAAATTAAAAATTTAAAAAAGCATTTTGAAGCGGGAAAAGGACAATGGTTGAAAGCCGTTGACGATGTTTCTTTTTTTATTCATGAGGGGGAAACTTTTGGTCTTGTCGGTGAATCTGGGTGTGGTAAATCTACAACTGGTAGAATCATTATGAGACTTTATCAGCCCACTGATGGTGAAGTTTTATATAAGGGGAAAAATATTCATCTGCTAAATAGACATGAACAGTTTGAATTCAACCGCAAAATTCAAATGATTTTTCAAGATCCATATGCTTCCTTAAACCCAAGATCAACTGTTCATGAAATTATTTCGGAACCTATGGAAGTCCATAAAATGTATAAGAGTAGAGAAGAAATCCGTCAAAGAGTTTATCAGTTATTAGAAGATGTTGGTTTAAATCGTGAACATGCGAACCGCTATCCACATGAATTTAGTGGTGGTCAGCGCCAGCGGATTGGAATTGCTCGGTCATTAGCATTAAATCCTGATTTTATTGTTGCAGATGAACCGATTTCGGCATTGGACGTTTCTGTTCAAGCACAGGTTGTAAACCTATTGAAAAAATTACAAAAAGAGAAGAAGCTTACCTTTCTTTTTATAGCACACGATTTATCGATGGTTAAACATATTAGTGATCGAATTGGTGTCATGTATCTTGGACATTTAGTCGAGTTAACGGATAGCAGTAGTTTATACAAAAAACCACTTCACCCATATACACAGGCATTGTTGTCGGCAATTCCAATACCAGATCCAGAAGTAGAAGATAAACGAGAAAGAATTATTTTAAAGGGGGAAATTCCAAGTCCTATCCATCCCCCAAGCGGCTGTGTTTTTCGAACAAGGTGTCCGATGGCAATAGATATTTGTAAATCAGAAAAACCAGTCTGGCAGGAAATTGAAGAAAACCATTTTGTTGCCTGTCATTTATATAAGAAGCTAGGTTAATGTAAATCGTTGAAATACTACCTGTAGGGTATGCGTGAAGCAATTTCTTTACGTAGTAAAAACTAGCTGAACGCATGCAATACAGGTTTTATCACAGTTTAGGAAATTATAAAATATTCGCATTGTGGATAACTTTCTGAATAGAGAGGTTTACGTCTAGCTCCAGCGCCTATCGGCTAGCGGATTTCTCCGTCTTCTCCCTACGATAAGTCAACATCGACTCGTCCCTCGCCGTGTCTCCTTTATCTCAGTCGAAGACTATGAAATCCGTACGCCGATGAGCAAGGCGCTTACGCTTTTGTACCAGTGAACAATATTGTCTAAGAAAATCATTTAAAAATGATGATTATATAGCTAAAAAACCTTAATAACGAGGGGATAAACGTTATGAAAAATCCTGAAACACTTAAACAACAAATTGAAGGAATTATTAGTCATTCACCAGGAAATATTAGTGTTGTCTTAGAAGTGGATCAACAATTGATAATAGATAAAGATAGTAAGAGAGTATATTCCTCTGCAAGTTTAATTAAGGTTCCAATTATTATGGAAGCCTATCGCCAAGCGGAAACAGGGGAAATTTGTTTAAATGAAACAATTGAAATCAAAGAAAATCAAAAGGTAGGAGGTTCTGGTGTTATACAATCTCTTACGAATGGTATCAGCTTAACAATTAAAGACGTTTTGACATTGATGATCATTGTATCTGATAATTCTGCGACAAATATGATGATTCAACTCCTTGGCCAGGATTCAATTAATCAATTTTGTCAAAGTCTTGGCTGCTATAATACAAGATTAGAAAGAAAATTAATGGACTATGAAGCAAGAGACAAAGGTTATGACAATATAACTTCCGCTTCTGATATGATGAAGTTTTTACAAGAGATCGAGCAAAGCAATTTTCTAACTGAAAAAAGTAATCAGGAAATATTAAGCATACTTGCAGCACAACAATTTCAGAATAAATTACCTTTATTAATGGACCTTGATAAAGTATTTGTCGCAAATAAAACAGGTGAGATTCCCGGTGTAGAGCATGATGCAGCCATCATACATTATGAGGATAGGAAGGCAAATGTATCAGTATTGATAGATCAATTAGAACATAATAATCAAGGTAGAGAAGTGATGGGGAAAATCGGTAAGGCGGTATATGACCATTTAGTTTGTGAGTAAAAACAATTTTTTCAACTTTAAAGAGAAAATAATTCAACAAAAATCCCTCTAACAAAATAGAGGGATTTTTGTCGTTGGAGTCCTAATAGGTTATTTCATTATTTTTTTTATCAACTTCAATCCATTTTTGCCATTTGGATAGCGTAGTGGGATATCAAATAATGTAGTTTGTTTTAATACGCTTTTTTCGTGTGAGAATTCATCGAAGCTTTTTTTACCGTGATACGCACCTGTCCCACTTGGTCCAACACCGCCAAATGGCAGATAAGGGTTGGCTATTTGATAAACGGTATCATTAACACAGCAGCTGCCAAATGAAATTTCTTCGATTATCTTACTACTTACCTTGTTATTTTCAGTAAACAAATAAAGAGCTAGTGGTTTAGGTCTACTAGAAACTTCTTTAATTAGCTGGTCCAGCTCCTTATAAGTGATGATGGGCAGAATTGGCCCAAAGATTTCTTCTTCCATCGTGGAATCGTTCCAAGTAATTTCATCCACTAAAGTCAGTTCGATCTTTTGAGTTGAAATATCACAAGCACCACCTAATCGAACAACCCCTTTTGTTGAATCCATCATTTTATTTAGTCGCTTAAAATGCTTTTCATTAATAATTTTTGTATAGTTTGAATTGGTAATGACATTTTTACCGTAAAGGTCGATCATAGCCAGTTTTATTTCTTTAATTAAAGATTCCTTAATTGATTCATGTACAAGTAAATAATCAGGTGCTACACATGTTTGACCGGCATTTAATAGCTTTCCCCAAACAATTCGTTTCGCAGCTAAAGGAATCTTTGCATCTTGGTGTACGATACATGGGCTTTTCCCGCCTAACTCAAGTGTAACTGGTGTTAAATGTTTTGCAGCTGCCTCCATCACTATTTTTCCAACTTGAATACTGCCAGTAAAGAAAATGTAATCGACATCTTCATTGAGTAACATTTTACTAGTTTCCGCATCTCCTTCGATCACGGCAATATATTCTGATGGGAAATATTCACTAATTAATTCATGTAATAATTTCGAAGTGGCAGGTGTTAATTCTGATGGCTTTAATATTGCGCAATTCCCCGCTGCAATCGCTCCAATCAATGGGGCAAGTGCAAGGTTAATTGGATAATTCCATGGTGAAATGATTAACGCTACTCCATATGGTTCTTTGTAAACATAGCTTTTAGAACCAAAATGGGTGAGGGCTGTTTTCACTCGTTTCGGTTTACACCATCTCCGGATGTTTTTTAATGTGAAAGAGATTTCTGATAAAACAAAGCCAATCTCAGTTGTATAAGCTTCAAATTCAGACTTGTTTAAGTCCTTCTTTAAGGCTTCCATTAATGATTGCTCATTGTCTGTAATAATTGATTTTAGAATTTCTAAGTTGTGAATTCGAAAATCAACGCTTTTCGTACGGCCAGTAGCAAAAAATTGTTTTTGCTTTTTGATTAAGTTGCTTATGTGTTCCATCTAATCACCCTAATAGAAGTTTAAGTATCTATTAACAATAATACTCCCTTTTTTCCTTTTTACCTTCATGAAAGAAAATATTTCAATAAATAGACAGTAGCCTATTTTCGGGATGGACAGTTACCACATTTTAAAAACTGAATAAATATAACTATGGATAATCATTGACATGAGTAAGGAGGGGGAATATGAGATATCTTGCAATTGGTGACGGATTATGTGCCGGTATTGGTGCACCGTTTTTATCTCCTAGCTTTGTGTATCGACATGCTCGGAAGTCTGAAGAAGTGCTAAAGGAAAGAGTGCTTGTATCAACTGTGGCAAGATCAAATTATCGTTCAAAAGATATATTAGATCTGTTTGAAAATTCCAATGTCATTAGCAGGATAAAAGAGAGTCAATTAATTGTTTTATCAGCAGGGCATCAAGACTTTATCGATGCAATGGAAAAATATAAAGCAGAAGAAAAAGAAGATGAATTTAATGAATCATTGAGAATGAGTAAAGGCAATACAGATGACATTATTCAAAAAATTCGCGATGTGAAAGCTGAAGAAAATAATAAATATATTTTAACCATTCTTGGCTTACACAACCCATACCAAAATAATGAAAAAGCGGAGAAGTGGATCAAGCAGTATAACAAGCATATCGAATGTAGGTGTGGACCACCTTATTTAAATTCACTCAATCTTCACGATCACTTTAAGGGGAACGAGGGAACTTGGTGTACTAGAGATCGACTTTATCCGAATCATTTAGGACATGAGGAAATAGCCAAACAGCTTCATGAAATTGAATACAGCCCTATTTTAAGTGGTTAAAAAGTGTAAGGCATAATGAAATCTATTATACGATAATCTTATAAGGAGGTGAGAAACTTATGTTCTATGGTGGCTATCCAGCATATGGTGGGGGTTATGGATACGGCTATGGCGGCTGGGGTGGTGGCCGAGTGTTTGCGTTACTCGTTGTGTTGTTCATCCTTCTTATCATTGTTGGTGCGGCATTTGTATATTAAAAATAATGAAGAATCCTAGTCAAAAAGAGCGGACTAGGATTTTTTTAATGCTTATTGTTGATAAAATTACCTGTATGGTATGTGTGAAGTGCCTTCTTTACGAAGTAAAACTAGCTGAACACATACCATACAGGGTTTTATTAGAAACAACATTGTTTAACAAAGCAAATTTTAAAACTAAAATATTTCAAACGTTTGCCCTCCTCAATTGTCCCACTCCAATGATGAGAAATAACCATAAACTGTTGTGTAAACATAATTGGAGGTGAGGATACATGTCAGTTTATTACGATATGTGTAGAAGAGGTATTGGAAAAGCAGTAGCCATACGAACTCATGATGGGAGAATTCATAGAGGAATAATCAGACGTGTAGATAGAAGAATGGTCTATTTACGTCAAATGCCACCAAGAAACTTCGGAGGCTACGGATATGCATTGGGTGCTTTTGGCTTAGGTATTGGTTTAGGAGCGATTGCCGGGATGACCTTTTTATAATATTTCAATTGAATTCAAACGAATGCCCTCCTCAATTGTCCCACTCCAATAATGAAATAAAACCATAAACTGTTGGTGTAAGGATAATTGGAGGTGAACTTTGCATGCCAGTTGCATATTACGATATGTGTCGCAGAGGCGTAGGAAAAGGAGTGGAAATACGTACACATGATGGAAAAGTGCATAGAGGTATTATCCATCGAGTAGACAATAGAATGGTCTATCTTCAACCATTGCCACGAAGAAACTATGGAGGCTATGGATATCCATATTATGGTGGCTATGGCTGGGGTTGGGGAGGCTTTGGCCTGGGAATTGGATTAGGTTTCATTGCGGGCTTAGCATTTCTTCCATTCTTTTTCTGGTAACATATTTGAAAATAGACTCCCAAAAAAACAGGGAGTCTTTCTTTCATGTCTAGTTTAAGTACTTTCTTTACTAACTAAAATTTTTTTACACAAAAAAGAAGTATGACATTTATAGTGGAAGAATGATGGTGAAAACTGTCCAATCATCATTAGATTGACATGTTAATGTTCCACCATGTTTTTCAATGGTATTTTTTGAAACATATAATCCTAGGCCTGTTCCTGCTTCTTTTGTTGATACAAAAGGCTCAAATATATTATCTAAGAGACCTTCAGGAATTCTCGGTCCGTTATTGGCTATGTCTAAAATGACTGAGTCAGAAGTTGTATCTAATTCTATTTGCATAACTGGATGTTCAATATCTTTAAGTACATCTACCGCATTAAAAATAATATTAATTAATACCTGTCTTATTGCATCCTTAAATCCAAGTATGGATAGTTCGTGCAAATAATTTTTTTGGATGTCTACATTTACTTCTAATATTCGGGGATACAAAAATGATAATACCTCTTCTATTAAATCATTTAATGAAAAGGTGGTCATTTCTAATTCTACAATTTCTTTTTTTGAAAGCATTAAAAATTGAGAGATGCTAAATTTTAATTGTTCGAGTTCATTAGCAATAATGTCCATATACGGCAATTGTGGGTTCTCTGAACGCAGCAATTGAACAAATCCATGTATCGAAGTTAAAGGGTTACGAAATTCATGAACAAAACTTGAAGTCATTTGTCCAAGCAGTGTTAATCGCTCATGATGGGTAGAGGTTATGTATTCGTTTTTTTCTTCGATAATCTGATCTTTTATATTAGAATAATGTGTCACTGAATAGTATAAAAATTTATCAAAAACATAGTAAATTTTATCGATGAAAGGTTGTAGATCATCAATTTTCGAATAGGAATGGAGTAATTCTTTGCAAATAATAGTTTTACCGATATTTACATTATAAACAAATTCACCCATATTCAAATTCCCAAAATTTCTTGCTCCAATTACTTGTTGAGCATAGGGTTCTAAAAGAATATCAAGCTCTTCGATAGGGCTGGATAAAGACTTTTGTATAAGATCATATAGGGTTTCGCCATTAAGGAAAATGAAATCATTAAACGAATCTTCTTCAGATATTAAAGTTTGTTTTTCCCAGATAGAAAAAAACTCCTCTTTATATTCCTCCAAACATGATAAGATATCATTTCTAAGCGGTATCATTACCTCACCTCAATTCTTATATAATGACGTCTACTGGAAAATTTTCTTTATTTAAAATATATCAAAATATTTCAAAAATACCAAGACAATTTATTTTCATTTATCAGCTTTTCGGAATTATAATATGTAAAAAAATAAAATGAATGAGAAATAGCCTTTTTTCATAAAACTTTTTGCTTTCCTATATTACAAAATTATTACAGTAATTATCTATTTTAATTGATTTTTATGAAGTAAAATAATATGCTTTACGTTAGATAGGTAGAAACAAAAGAAGTGAAAATTATCTGATTTTTAAATACATGAAAGCAGGGAATTTTATGAAGCAGCAGTTACAGCGATTTCGCGAGGCTGTGAAGCGATTTTGGAAAAAAACACATATGAATCAAATTCTAATTTTAGTAGGGTCAGTTGCTCTATTGGGATTTTTAGCCTTTTTTGGATATTTTGCAGCAACAGCGAATGTTGAGTCCTTGAAAAAAGGCTTAGCACAATCAACAGTAATTTATGATAAAGACGGAGATGTAGCGAGCAAAATATCCGCCAACCGTACAGAAGGTGTTTCTATTAAAAAAATGCCGGACAATTTAAAGAATGCGATTGTTGCTATTGAAGACCACCGATTTTACGATCATGGCGGATTTGACGTGAAAGGGATGACGAGTGCATTTTTTAAAAATATAGTTGCTGGCCGTATTACAGCTGGCGGTAGTACTATTACACAACAACTTACAAAAAATGCGTTATTATCACCTGAAAGAACATATAAAAGAAAAGTGGAAGAATTATTTTTAGCAATTGAAATTGAAAAGAAATATAAAAAAGATGAAATTCTTGAAATGTACTTAAACCAAGTTTTCTTTGGACATGGAGCTTGGGGAGTGCAAAAGGCATCACAGACCTATTTTGGGAAAGATGTAGAAGAAATTGATCTTAGTGAAGCTGCAACTTTAGCAGGGCTTGTAAATGCTCCATCTGCACTTGATCCATATAATCATATGGAAAGGGCAATCAATCGTAGAAATGTAGTTCTAGGGGCTATGAAAAAATACGATATGATTACGGATAAACAGTTTGAAGAGGCTAAAAAAGAAAAGTTAGTCCTTAGTAAGAAAGAGGGAGACACATTAAAAGGGAAGTATCCTTACTATGTTGATGCTGCTCTTGATGAAGCGATACATAAATATGGATTAACTCAAGATGAAATTATGACTCGAGGATACCGTATTTATACGGAGATGGATCAAAATATTCAAGCTGCTTTAGAAAGTGTATACAGCAATAACTATAATTTTCCACAAGGAAAAGGTGACCGAATCGTTCAAAGCGGCTCTGTGTTACTTGATCCAAAAACAGGCGGAGTACGAGGATTAGTTGGTGGAAGAGGTGACAAGGTATTTCGCGGCTTTAATCGTGCAACACAATTACAACGTTCTCCGGGATCGGTTATTAAACCGCTAGTAGTATATACACCAGCATTGGAAGAAGGATATAAACCTGATTCCATGTTAAAAGATGAAAAAATGACTTTTGGAAATGGCTATTCACCTAATAATTATAATGGTCAATACAAAGGTGAAGTACCAATGTATAAAGCAGTAGAGGATTCTATTAATGTTCCGGCAGTCTGGCTATTAAATGAAATTGGTATTGACAAAGGAATGGATGCATTGAACAGATTCGGCATCCCCTTAACAGATAATGATAGGAACTTAAGTATAGCTCTTGGCGGTCTTTCTAAAGGGGTCTCACCGCTTCAAATGGCAGAAGCATATTCAGCTTTTGCGAATGATGGGAAAAGAGAAGATGGGCATATAATAACAAAGATCGTTGGTCCAACTGGTAAAATCATTGCTGAACGAAAGCCTGCAGAAACGAAAGTAACAGATAAGAAAACAGTAGATGAAATGACATCTATGCTTTTAAATGTTATCGAATCCGGAACCGGGAAAGGTGTAAACGTCCCTGGGTACAATATTGCCGGTAAAACAGGATCAACTCAAGTACCGTTTAATAATGAGGGTACAGCAGATCAATGGTTTGTAGGCTACACTCCAAATCTCGTTGGTTCTGTTTGGATAGGTTATGACCACACAGACGCACAGCATTACTTGTCCGGACTAAGTTCCCAAGGAGTGGTTCCGATCTTTCAAACGATCATGCAAAATACATTAAAATATACTGAACCAACCGATTTTGGAACCCAATCAATAAATACCCAAATTCAAAAGCAAGAAGAAAGAGACCACCCGTTTAAAACAAAAATAAAAGATTTTAATGAAAACCTGAAAAAGGCAACAGAAAAACTAAAAGAACAAGTTGAAAAAGGAAAAGGAAAATGGAAGCAGCTTGAGGAAAAGTTAAAGGAAAAATTTAAGGGTCACTAAAAAGTAAACAGTGCTGTATAACTTTTATTTCTAACCCCAAACCTCGGTTTGGGGCTTTTTTATGTTTTTACTTATATAATCCTTTAGGTTAGTCTAAAATCAGCCTCGAGACTGAAATAAAAACCAACATGAGACACTGCTCTCTATCAAAAAACAACTTTATAATATAGAAAAATCAAACAAATCGAGGGAAAAAAATGAAAAAATTCAAGGAAATATTTAAAAATCCTGTTTTTGTTAAGTTGTTTTTTGCGAATTTTACATCACAAATGGGCAGTGTAATCGGTATTACAGCATTTACCTTTTATTTACTAGATCGGTTTTCTGAGCAGCCAGCATATGCGTCGATAGCTGAGATGATGTATTCATTACCAACTTTAGCTGTATTCTTTCTTGTAGGTGTACTAGCTGATCGGATGGATAGACAAAAGATAGCCTATCATTGTGATACGATTAGTGCATGTTTATCGATAGTTTTATTAAGTGCAATTTATGTTGGCTGGATGCCATTAATTTTTGCTGTGTTATTTCTTAGAAGTGCAATATCAAAATTCTTTTTCCCTGCAGAAAGTGGAATATTGCAAGGTGTGTTGTCAAAAGATGATTATGCTACTTCAGCAGGTTTAAATCAAATGGTTTCAAGTTTGTTTATGTTATTTGGTGGTGCGTTAGGTATTCTTGCATACAAGTTAACAGGTGTTTACGGAGCCATTATCATCGACGCTATATCATTTATTGTAAGTGGACTTTTGATGAGAGCTTGTAAAATTCCTGAAGAAGTTCGTCTACCAAATGGAAAGCACAAATGGAAGGACCTGAATTTAGCTTTTGTTTTCAAAGATTTTAAAACTGGAGCATCCTATATCCTTAAAAGTAAGCTGCTATGCTCGTTAATTATTGGCTTCTTTGTTTTTGGCATAGTAAATGGCGGCTTTTCAGTTATGCCGATATTTATTTTAAAATATAAACTTACTCCACAAACATATGAGGAATATTCCGTCGTTTTAGGTGTTGTTTTCGGTAGTGGTGTATTAATTGGCAGTATCATTTCTTCAATTATTGTCCAAAAAATTAAGTTTCATCAAGCGATCATTGTCGGATTGCTAGTTACTGGATCTTTTGTCGTACTTTCAGGATATGCAAATAGTATATTCATATTTTTCTGCTTAACCTTTATGTCTGCACTTACATTACCATTGGTTAACATCTCAATTGGCGGGTGGATGCCAAGTATTGTTGATAAAAAATATATGGGGCGTGTACAAGGTTGGATCAGCCCCTTAATGATGCTTTCTCAGACATTAACCTTAGCTTTTATAAGTGCTTTCTTCCCAAAATGGTTAACAATAGAAGCACTGTTCTGTATCGTAGGTGGAGGATTAATAATCGTGGCCTTATACTACATAATGGTCCTACCTAAGCTTGCGAAGCAGGAATCGAAAATGCTAGGAAAAACAACAGTTGCACAATAGGTGGTTCCTTTTTAGGAATCACTTTTTTTATATGTTAATAAAATCACTTGTATGGTATGCGTATAGATATTTCTTTTACTAATAAAACTAGCTGTTTAACAAAACCAATATTTAATAATATGTAAATAATGGAGCAAGAGGGGAATAATATGATAAGCATCAATTGTGAATTATAAATGTAGTTATGAGAAAATAAGAATGAAAGAAATTGCATTGGAGTGATTTACATGGAATTTCGAATCGAAAAGGATACTTTAGGAGAAATAAGAGTACCAGCTGATAAATATTGGGGTGCCCAAACTCAGCGGAGTAAAGAAAATTTTAAAATTGGTACAGAAAAAATGCCAATTGAGATCATTAAAGCATTCGCACAATTAAAAAGGGCAGCAGCAGTTGCTAACCATGAACTTGGTAAGCTATCCTCCACTAAGAAGGACGCAATCATTAGTGCTTGTAATGAGGTGTTAGAAGGAAAATATGATGACCATTTTCCACTTGTTGTTTGGCAAACGGGTAGTGGAACCCAATCAAATATGAATGTCAATGAGGTTTTAGCAAGGAGAGCGAATGAACTTTTAAATGGACATGAAAAGATACATCCAAATGATGATATTAATATGTCACAAAGCTCCAATGATACCTTTCCAACTGCCATGCATGTGGCTGCGTTTACTGATGTTCAGGAAAAATTAATTCCGGCTTTACAAAAATTGAAAAACACATTTTTACAAAAAGAAAAAGAATTTATGGATATTATTAAAATAGGACGTACACATCTTCAGGATGCAACTCCGTTAACATTGGGTCAGGAAATTAGCGGCTGGCGTGCAATGCTAGAAAAAAGTGAAAAAATGCTCCAAGAAAGTGCTGATCACCTTTTAAACCTGGCAATTGGAGGTACGGCAGTTGGAACTGGAATTAATGCGGATCCAACGTTTGGGGATAAAGTGGCTAATCAGTTGCAAAGTCAAACAGGATTTCCTTTCCGCTCATCTGATAATAAATTTCATGCACTGACCAGCCATGATGAGATTGTTTATGTACATGGTGCATTAAAAGCATTAGCTGCTGATTTAATGAAGATTGCTAATGATGTAAGATGGCTGGCTAGCGGTCCAAGAAGCGGAATAGGGGAGATCAGTATCCCTGCAAATGAACCAGGCAGCTCTATTATGCCAGGGAAAGTTAACCCAACTCAAAGTGAAGCTCTAACAATGGTTGCGGCCCAAGTATTTGGGAATGATGCTACTATCGGATTTGCCGCAAGCCAGGGGAATTTCGAATTAAATGTCTTTAAACCAGTTATCATTTACAATTTCCTTCAAACTGTCCGTTTATTGGCGAACAGTATGGTATCATTTAACGATAATTGTGCTATCGGAATCGAACCTGACAAAAAAATTATTGAGGAAAATGTAAATCGTTCGTTAATGCTTGTAACTGCACTAAATCCGCACATCGGATATGAAAAAGCTGCAGAGATAGCTAAGCTTGCTTTTAAAGAGGGAACAACTTTAAAGGAAGCTGCTATAAAAACAGGATATGTCACAGAAGAACAATACAAAGATTGGATCAACCCGAAAAAAATGGTGAATCTTTAATATGACAAAGCCCATATCAATAATATTTTGATAGGGCTTTTTCTTTTTGTAAAATGAAGAGAGACACATATAGTGTCTCTCTTCTATCCATTATATTTGGTTGATTGTTAATTACTTTTAATGTTGTGCGAAGCCGCCACCAAGCTGTTGTTCAGCCATATGAACTAGACGTTTTGTAATTTCTCCACCAACAGATCCGTTTGCGCGAGAAGTTGTGTCTGCTCCTAAGTTTACACCAAATTCTTGAGCAATTTCATATTTCATTTGATCGATTGCTTGTTGAGCTCCAGGAGCTACTAATTGATTTGAAGTGTTATTTGCCATGATTCTGTCGTCTCCTCGTTGATTTTTTATGGTTGGGTTAGCTGGGATTGCACCAGCGCACAGTTAAAACTGTGAACCATCTAACTGGAGTAACCCATTGGTGAAATTAGTTGATGCTCTGTACTAAGTATTATGTTTTCTTTTTTATAGAATATGTAATAAATATTGAAGGGAATTTTTTCCTCTGCTAAATGAAGTAGACTTGAATATATTTAGTTATTTTTCGCAAACTCATAGTAGCGTGTGAAAAAGAATTGATGGTGATAATATGGAGTGGTGTACTTTATGCAATGGGATAAATGATGAGGTCTTATTATGTCCTGCATGTGATGGAATCATGCAGGATCAAGGAAGAATTTATGATTTTTATGAAAACTATAGTCCATATATGGATATTGACTTAGTTAAGCTTGAAGATGGTGATCCCAACAGTTCGAAAAAAAATGAGTGCGTACATTTATTTAAATGTTCTAGTTGTGGTGTGGATATTCAAAAAAAAATCCCTATATAAAAAAGCAATCGGATCATCCGATTGCTTTAAAATATTAACCAATTCTTTCTTCAGACTCAGGATTAAAGAAATGACCTTTATTCATATCAAAGGCAAGCTCAAGCTTGTCACCTGGTTTTACCTCAGAACGTGAATCCACTCGTGATACGAAATCTTGTCCTTCAAGTTGAGAATAAAGCATTGTTTCTGCACCAGTTAATTCAGAAACGTCGATTGTAGTAGTAAATTTTGTACCTGGAGAGGAGTTAATAAATAATGGTTCATCATGGATATCCTCTGGACGAATACCAAAAATTATATTTTTTCCTACCAAGCTTTGTTCACGAATTGTTTTCATTTTTCCATCAGGAATTGCGAATTTTAAATTTTCGTTGATAACAAAGTGTCCATCCTCAATTTTTCCTTTAAAGAAGTTCATCGCTGGTGATCCAATAAAACCTGCGACAAACACATTTTTAGGATGATCATAGACTTCTTTAGGCGTTCCGACTTGCTGAATAACGCCATCCTTCATGACGACGATTCGTGTAGCCATTGTCATTGCTTCTGTTTGGTCGTGAGTAACATAAATCGTAGTCGGTTGTAAACGTTGATGCAGCTTTGCGATCTCAGCACGCATTTGAACACGTAGTTTAGCATCTAGATTAGAAAGCGGCTCATCCATTAAGAATACTTTCGGATCCCGGACAATAGCACGTCCTAGTGCAACACGCTGTCTTTGTCCACCTGACAAGGCTTTCGGTTTACGTTTTAAATATTCTTCTAGTCCTAAAATTTTAGCAGCTTCCCTCACGCGTTTATCAATCTCTTGTTTAGGAACCTTTCTTAATTTAAGACCAAAGGCCATATTATCGTAAACAGTCATATGTGGATATAGTGCATAGTTTTGAAAAACCATTGCAATATCCCGATCTTTTGGTGGAACATCATTTACTCTTTTTCCATCTATATAAAAGTCCCCTTTGGAGATTTCCTCCAATCCTGCAATCATCCGTAATGTAGTTGATTTACCGCATCCAGATGGACCAACAAATACGATGAATTCCTTGTCCTGAATATGTAGATTGAAATCTGTTACAGCCGTTACTTTGTTGTCATAAATTTTATAAACATTTTCTAAAACTATCTCTGCCATATAAAATGCCTCCTTCATGATCTCTTATTTAATATAATAAAGAAAGCCCTTTCAAACGCCAATGGACAGCTTGCACAAAAAAATATACATAATTATTGTGCAATATGACCCCACAGGGATTTTTTAGAAGGTAATAAAGTATAAAATTTACTAAGTTATTAGGCATGAAAAGTGTCTGCTATGTCTAGCTCCAGCGCCTATCTGCTAGCGAATTTCTCCGTCTCCTCCCTACGATAAGTCAACATCAGCTCGTAAACTACCTCGCTGTGTTTCCTTTATCTCAGTCGAAGACTACGAAATCCGTACGCCGATGATCAAGGCGCTTCCGCTTTTCGTAGTGTCTAGCTCCAGCGCCTATCGGCTAGCGGATTTCTCCGTCTTCTCCCTACGATAAGTCAACATCGACTCGTCCCTCGTCGTGTCTCCTTTATCTCAGTCGAAGACTACAAAATCCGTACGCCAGACCTGCGGCGCTTGCGCTTTTCTTATAAATTATATTCAAAATCTAAACAAGCAAGATAAACAATAACAGAAACAGGAAAGGATTTTAAATCATATCCTGTTTTTTCAACAAACTTATCAATGCGATATTGAAGACTATTTCGATGTAGGAAAAGTTGTTTTGCCGTTAAACTTGCATTTGAATGATTCTCTAAATAAAGCTTTATCGTTCTTCTAAGCTCAACATCTTCTTTAAAAACATCATAAATAGAGGAGAAAAATGGATATCGAGTACCCGATGGAATATTTTTCAAAAGATATAAAGGAAAAACATTGGAAAGTGAAAAAATTCGATCCTTTGCCATTTCCTTTAGAGCAAATCGGAAAAGCGTTTGTTCTAGTTGAAATAAAGAATTTAGTTCATTTTCTAAAGTATTAAACATACCGATATAAAAATGAATTTTACAATAAAAGTCACTTTCTAATGCATGAATGGATGTATTTAGCTCATCTATTGATAGAATATAATCCTGTCTTTTCTCAACAATAATCCCTTCACTTGCCGATAAAAAAACAAGAACAACTTCATTTGGAAACAGGGCTTTTATCGCTTCTTGCCAATCTTCGTGTTCAAACTCCTCTTTAATTTGTGATAAAGTAAACTGTATCAAGCGATAATCTACATTTATTTGATTAGAAGGGAATGTAGAATTCTCTTCAAAAAGGTAGTCATACCATTTTTGAGATTGAATGGATGTATTAAGTAATTGTTTGTCCTGATAAATAGGAAATAAAGCTTTTAATAATTCTATTTCAGGATTACTTAAATCAGATGTAGGGATGCCAATGTATTTTTCTTCATCATCTAAATAAAACCATATCATTTGGGAAAGTTTTGTTGGGATTGATTTTATTTCTGCATTTGGATAGCGATTTTTTAGTTTTTTTAGCATAAATTTTAGTCCTTTTTCAGTTTATTTCATTTTATAAAAATTCCCGAATTCTTACAAGAATACAAAAACAACACCCCAATATTAAAGAGGTGTTGTTTAGGAAATTAGTCAATTTCTTTCGGTGGATCTTCAGCGAAGAAATCCACAGCTTCCTCAATGTTCGTTGAATCTGCCCGCATATGAACAGATCCACCTGACATTCCTTCGTTCACCATTCTATCTACATCTAGATAGGCATTGTCTCTTCCCTCGTAATGGGTATCAGGTAGAAACTCAGCATCCTTTTTTTCAGCCATATCGATCTACTCCTTTATATGACAAAGTAAACATGAGAGGTTGTTCAAAAAGTCTGGGAAAAATAGCTGTCGAATTTCTGCGTCAGCTTGCTCCTCCGCTCCTCACGTATTAAAAGCATACGCTCCGGTGCTCGGAGGCTACGCTTCCTTGAAATTCTCGTCTCTTTTTGTCCTCCTTTTTGAACACACATAATAAGCAGAAATAATAATTATCTTCTGCATTACTTTAGCTTTTGCATTTAGAGGAATATTACATGCATTAAAATATTGGTAAATACTAGTTGTTATTAAAAATAGATTGTTCATAAAAGATATTCACTAATGTTTGTATTCGTGACTTTTCAATCTCATTTTCATCAAATGTCATCGGTTTTGCATTCACCTCAAATATCCACAACTTCCCACTATGATCACGCCCTAAATCAATAGTAAATTCTGCAAAAGTCCCATACTCATTTGACAAAGTTTCCCCGCATTCTTTTAAAATCCATTGAAATACCTTTTCAAGTGATTGTTGGCGAATTTCATTATATGGCAGGATATATCCCCCTTTTGTTACATGTGTTGTAATCCTGTCTGAATCCGCTACTCTAATACCGATTCCAGTAATAATATATTCATTATGTGTAAAATGACTGAGGATACGATAATCATATTTTTTGTCATCGATTTTTGCACTATCAATATCTTTTTGAGCAATATAAGGATATTTAAGGATTGATTTTTCAATATAATTCCATAAGTCATAGAACGAATAAAATTCCTTTTTTTGCTTTGCTTTTTGACAAAAATAAGGTCCATTACCTTCTTTTTTTATATAAAAAATCCCATTCCCTTGGGAACGAATCGTTGGTTTTAAGTATATGTTTTTATACTGGGATAAAAATTCTTCTAACTCTTGCTGCTCTTTAATCATTCTTGTTGGCGGTAATAATGGACGCAGTAAAGAGTTTTTTGAAAACAACCGGAACATTGAAAATTTATCGATAAATGCTGGGTTAAAGAAGAAAATACCATTATTTGAGGCTGAAATTTTGTGTTGAAAAAATTGGTCATTTTTTTCTTCAATTCTAGATGAAATCCTATTATATATTATATTGGGATAAGGAAAGTTAGACTTGATCCATACATCATCTTCCTCAATATAGAAAGCCCCATTAATGAAATCATTTTTACAATCTTCTAACGTATAAACATATGAAAGTCCTCCAGAAATTTGAAGCTCTTTTTGAATGCTGATAAATAATTCTTTACTGCCTACGATATCCCCGTCCTTTGTCCTGCTTGTCAAAATCCCTACTAGTGGACCTACTCTACAATCTGTTTTTTTTACCACAATCCTGCCTATTTGATTTTTACTGTTTTCTGGAGAATAGGGGAGTAGTTCATCTGTCGCTCCCCAAAATATAGGTGATTGAGATATTTCATTATGGACGAAAGTCATTCTTTTTTTATCAAAAATGATATTCATATGAATAAATCCCCATACTTTTTCATATGTTTTTCGGTTAAGAAAATCGAATAGGAAAGAGTCAGCTTCCGAGTCAGAATATCAGACTCCTTTAATCCAGGATGTGAGAAGATAGAACGCCCTGGCTTAGAGTTTGCTTCAAAAAGCCATACATTTCCCTTCGTGTCTATCCCAAAATCAAATCCTATCTCGCCAATAATTCCATCTAGTTGCTTTTCAATTGATTCCGATAAGTCTAGTGCGGCATTTTCAAGCTTCGTTTTGTATTTGTTGCGTTCATCACTATCGATAAAAATTTCTTCGATTGTTTTTACTTCTCCACCTGTTTTTATATGTGTAGTCGGACTACCGATTCCTGCTACTTTCGCAGCAATGGCACTAATTTTCCATAAACCATGTTCATCCTTATTAGCATGGACACGAAAATCGATTGGACGGCGTTCATCTCGTAAAAGATTAATGCCCTGCTGCACAAGCATCCGGTTTAAATCTTTTTTTGCAAAGATATTATTAATTAGTGATTCTAATGAAGAAAATTTTAATAAATGATTTTTTGTATCATGGTATCGACAATAATAAGTATTACTCTTTCGATCATAAATGATTTGGTGGACACCGAGGCCAAGACTGCCATTCATAGGTTTAATATAAACATGACCATATTTAGAAAGCATTCTTTCAATTTTATGGAAAGAGGTGAATGGAGCTGTTTCTGGTAAAAAAAGGATCGCTTTCTTATCAGTAAATAATCGTTCATACACATCTAATTTATTAAAAAAACCGGGATTGTACCATGGAATAAAGAATTCCTTTTCCATCCTTTCCTTGACACGTTTTGATTTCATTAATTTTTCACTTCGTCGATTAGGGAGCCGATCATAGATGACATTAGGAAAGGGGACCTCCATCTGTGTCCATCCATCTTCAGTATAAAAAAAACCATTGACTAGCTGGAGATCCCAGTCAATATGCTGCTCACCGAAAAGAAATGGAACAACGCCTACAGAAGAATGCGTAGATAGTAACTTAGAAAATAATGATGACCTTTCTCCAATTGGTTTAATAGGAAATTGTGAAAAACCAGATGTGAATATACCCACTAATGGTCCTAAAATAATTCGATCATTAGATTCAAACAGCGTTATCGTTGATACAAAGCGAGGCAGATTTAATTGTTCTGCAAGTCCAGTGCTTAGAGAAATGATATTTCTCCCATTGGGCTGTTTATTACATTTAGCCTCTACTATTTTAGAACCGAAGGCAATTCGTTTTGGAGATTTTTCTTCAGTAAAATTCACAGGATAATAACATATGAATTCTTTCTGCTCAAAAAATTCAATTTTATAGCGTTTGGGCATGTGAAGCACCTCGCATTCTCATTAGCTTATTAATTCGATACTGCATCTTTACTTTGAGCTGCTAGATAAGAACAATAAACAAGAGGAGCGGAATATAGCGTATCGAGTTGCTGGGGTTCAGTTAGATTGATTATTTTTCTTCCTGGCTTAGAGTTCATGTCTAGAATCCAAAGCGATTGATCACTAGCAATAATAATATCAATTCCAAGTTCGAATAAAGGATGAAACTTTTCTTCGAGTATTTCTGGAAGAATTCTTAAAATGTCATCTAATTCTTGATTGATATAGTCGTGATTAAAATATGGTGTACTTTCCCTCCATTTTGAATATGAAATCACATTTGCTCCTGCACTAATATTTGTTAGTAAACCATGTTTCTTCCCACAACGAATGGCTCTGCCTTTTTCCTTCCATATCCCTTGCTTATCCTTTTGTAAAAATATTCGGAGATCAAATGGTTCTTTTTTTGAATTAAGGTTATTTAATCTTGGTTGGATTAAGAAAATTTGTCTAGTTAGTAAATTTTCCAGCCAATGAGAAACACTTTTTGTATCGTCAAATATCTTCTCAATGATTGTGCCTTGTTTTGTTGTTCGAATTTTAATTTTTTTATCCATTTTCTTTAATGAGTAAACGGCAAATCCATGTGCACCATTAATTGGTTTTAAGATAATTTCATTATGTTTGTGCAGCTCAGCTAAAATCTTTTCTGCATTGGCAGCCTTATTAGTAGAGGGTAAATATGGTGAAATTGCAGGCTCTTTTATTAACGTTTCATAAAGTCTCCATTTATTTGGTAATCCATATCCTAAAAAATGAATGTTCTTTTTGGATTTTAACCATGAAACAACTGATTGAGCTTCCGCGGATTTACGATCTTCGCCATAGAAACACCGATCATAAAGATATTCTGGAATTGCAAAACGCTCACTTTTCCAACTATTGTTCGAATTTTCATATCGATATCCTTCTATCATTTGTGTAGACGGCTCTACCGATAGTGGAGAAAATAAATATAAAATTATGTTATATTCTTTTGTACGTTTTGCCATTTCATCAAAATAGGAATGACTTTCCAATGGCATCATTGTTAAAATTCCTAGTCTAATCATCAATCATACTCCTTTCAATCCATAATGCTTTACAATAATGATATATTGCTTTTGCTGATGGCCGAATCATAGGTGAATCTTCTACTTTTTGTTTTGAGGGCTTGGAATTCACTTCAATTAACCAAGGCCTTCCATTGTAATCCACACCTATATCTATACCAAGTTCACCTATTAATCCGTCCGTTCCATCACTTATGGCACTTGCAATTTCAAGTGCCAGCTCCTTCATTAAAAGGAGGGTTTGTGCCGCTTTTTCTTTTTCAAATAGTATTGTTAAGATTTTTTCAGGGCGAATAATGGTACCACCTTGCGCGATGTTGGAGACAAAATGTTTATCACCAGACATTCTGGCAACGGCGGAGGTTATATTCCATTGGTCTATAGATTTTTTAATACAAAGAAAGCGGAAGTCTATCCTTTTGCCATCGATTTGTATGAGTGGAATGGTTTCCTGAACAATAAATTTCTTTGTTCCAATCCATTCTTTTATTTGCTCTAAAGCTTTTTTTAAAGTTGAAAATGAATAGTTCGTTTCTTTAGAAAAGGAAATTTGCTCGATATCAAAATGATTATCATTAATAAAAAAATGGATAATTTGTCTTCCTTGACTCCCTGTATCAGGTTTTAAATATAAATCTTTATATTTTAATATCCATTGATCAACATTTACTTCTTTAAATAGAGAGGTCTTTGGTAAGAAGACATTAAGATAGTTTTTTTTAAAAATGGTTTCATGCACTTGCCATTTTGTAAGATAACTTGCATTAAAAAGTAGAAAACCATCTTTTTCCCATTTTTTTTTCAATAGCTGAAATTTTGGATTATCCTCAATACGTCGTGAATGAATGCGATTATAAATGATATTTGCTTTAGGAGTTAAATTCTCTATCCAGTTTCCTTGATCATAATAGAAACCTGCATTGGGAAATCGTGATAAATTTGTAACATAAAACAAACCTCCATATTGCCTGCTGTATTCATGTAATTCTTCACAAAATGTCTGTATCGAGGAAAAGAGGGGGGATTCCCCTTTGTTCATTTTTATTTCAGTGATAACGGCAACAATTGGGCCAAGAATCAAACAATGATGCTGAGCAATTGCTTGAAGCTTTATTGGAAGAAATGGCAGTTTTGCAGCTAAAAAGCATGATTGATTAAAAAAAATGGTCTCTTTGTCGCTAGAATGCTGAGATCTATTTAAACGTACTAAAATTTCTTCTCCTCCCAGTTTTATTTCAATGGTTTCCTTAAATGGTATATTTAAATTTTTCAGTAATCCATCTGAGATTTCTACTGTAGGGAAATCATCAGATAATGTTAATGACGGCTGTATAAGTACCTCATAAACCATAGGCAGTCCCCGTTTATGCTTTTCTTTTATGTCTAGCTCCAGCAGCCAGCCCCACGAGGCTAATCAAGACGCTTTCGCTTTTCTTATTCTAGGCTCTTAAATATCGTATGATTTATAGGCATAATTGGTTCTTATATGCTTTAAATTGGAGTAAATTTGAAATGGAAGTATGATCATTTACGTAGAAGTAAATTTGTGTCATATTCGCATTGATTCCCATACTCTGATATAGTGAAATAGAAAGTCGATGGTTACAAGTGATTACACGAGCTAGATTTGTAAAAATATTGTTTTAGTGAATTTTGAGGAGGTTATTTTGTTGCAAACTAATCTTTATGATTATGCATATGAATTAGAGAAGGCCCTTAGAAATAGTGATGAATACAGAAACTTAAAAGCAAGCTATGATATGGTTTTAAACGACCCAACAGCAAAGAAAATGTTCGATGAATTTCGCAAAATACAAATGAACTTACAAGAAAAACAAATGACAGGACAAAATATATCAGAAGCGGAGGTCCAAAATGCTCAGAGTGTTGCTGCACTTGTTCAGCAAAACCCAAAAATCGTTAAATTAATGGAAGCTGAACAACAAGTAAGCATGTCCATTAATGAATTAAACAAAATCATTATGAAACCGCTTGATGAGCTTTACGGATCAATGAATAGGTAATCATATTAAAAAGAATCAGTGAAAAGGAATTGGCTTTAAGCTAATTCTTTTTTTTATTTTTAAAAGTTATCTTGATTAAGCTTTTGTTCTATCCTGGCAGTATAATTCATAAAACTATAGAAAGGAACAAACTTGTTAGATTCATCTTGGATTGACATCTGTGAAGGGGGAACATCTATGATATACAGAATGTTAGCTTTAAATATTGATGGAACCTTGTTGCAAGACAATGGTCGTTTAAATAAAGCAACGAAAGAAGCGATTGAATTTGCTGTTTCAAAAGGAATTAAGGTTACCCTTGTAACTTCAAGAAATTTTTCGTCTGCGAGAAGAGTAGCAAAGGAATTACGCTTAAATACGTGTTTAGTTACACATCAGGGATCATTTGTAGCAAGTGAAATGGATAAACCAATATTAGTCAGAAGAATCAATGAAGATGTAACGCACGATATTGTAAGGTTTCTAGAGGCATTTAATTGTCAAATAAGGTTGGTGCATGAACGGTATACGATTGCCAATAAGAAGAAGCTTCCAGAAAATTTAATAGGAAAGTTTGTCATCCAAACCTCCAATCGATTTTCTTATTCTGAAACATATGTCGATTCTCTTCTTGATAAACTAATTGAAACCCCAGTATCACCACCAAAAATCGAAGTTGATTTTGATAATAATATAGATCTAACAGATGCTAAGAAGGCTTTACATCAAATGTTTCATGAGATCAATTGTATCGAAAATGATAACCATATATTAGAGATTGTTCCTCAAGGATCTTCAAAATTAAAAGGTGTATTATATTTATGTGACCGCCTAAACATCCAACGTGAGGAAGTTGTGATGATAGGTTCAGGTAAGGATGATCTTGCACTGATAGAATGGGCTGGTCTTGGAGTTGCCATGGGAAATGCATCGACGAAACTTAAGCGATCAGCAGACTGGATTACTCGTTCAAACAACGAGAATGGTGTGTCCTATATGGTTAAAGAACATTTCCGCAAACAACAACCCATCGAATTTCTAAAGAAAATGAATTTAATTAAATAGAAATTCGGGTACCAGATATTTAGGTGGTCTGGTGCCTTTTTGTCTTATCCTAGAAAGTTCTAAATCATGCACCAGGGAATAACTGAAAATAAAATCAAAAGGCTTTGTTAAACAATATTGTTGTTTCTAATAAAATCTGTAGGGTATACGTTCAGCTAGTTTTACTACGTAAAGAAATCGCTTCACGCAAACCCTACAGAAAATTTTATCAACAGCAATCATTAACAAAGCCAATCAAAAAATATTTATTTTGCTATTGTGAATGAATAATCATTCATTTATTCTTAAAATAAACATTATGATTAAATGGAGGGATAAAGATGGAAGTATCAACCTATCAATCAATTGAAACAGAATTAAAAGGAAATATTGCTTATATTCGATTCAATCGTCCTAAATCATTAAACGCATTGAATACTGAAATGATCAAAGAATTAGTAGCTTGTTTAAACGAAATCAAGATGAATACGGGAATTCAAATTGTTGTGTTACAAGGAAACGAGACAGGATTTTCTTCTGGTGGGGACATAAAGGAAATGCTTCAATTAGCAGGACAGGAGCAATTCTTTGTCATTATGGATCAAATAAATGAATTAATTACTACATTATATACGATGCCAAAGTTAACAATTGCAGCTATTAATGGTGCTGCAGCAGGTTTAGGTTTAAGCATTGCCTTAGCAACGGACCATATTATTTCTGATATAAATAGTAAATTTGCCATGAATTTTATTGGGATTGGCTTAGTTCCAGATGGAGGGGGGCATTTTCTTCTTGAACTTCGAATTGGTGAAAACAAAGCTAAAAAACTAATTTGGGATGGAAAAGTACTCACTGCCAAAGAGGCATATGAACTAGAATTAATCGATGAAGTTGCCGATCAAGTACAAGTGGCTCTTGTAAACAAAATTAATTTATGGAAGTCAAAGCCTTTAGCAGCAATGATTGAAACGAAACAAATCTATGTTGAGTTAAAACGTCAAAGCTTATTAAAAGCATTCGAATTAGAAAAGAATGCCCAATGGAAAATGAGACAAACAATAGACCATAAAGAAGGAATTAAAGCCTTTGTAGAAAAACGAAAACCAAACTTTATAGGTAGGTAGTATAAATTATTTTAAGCTATGAAATGAAAAACGAAGCTTCCACTTATATGTAAGTGACAGAGCTTCGTTTTTTTAGTTATTTTGCGACGTATAAAAAACTAATCTTTCTTATCGATGAAATAGTATCAATTTACCATCTGGTGAAGTGCAGCGATGCGTTTTTTCGGAGGCATTATTTTCTTTCAATAATGCTTCACCTTTTGCTTTTGCTTCGTTGTCACTGTTTGCCTCAAATGCTTCATCTAAAATTTTCTCCCCATTTGGTTCAAAAGCAGTTAATTTGTAAATCCCCATAAAAGTATTCTCCCATCATATATAGAATATATTAATGAACGTGTTGAACCCCTCTTTTAGACGCGATTTTTTTATTCGCTGCATATCCGGATGCTAGTATAAAAATTGTTAAAATAGCTGAAATTAAATAAGTGATAGGACCGTGAGAAATATTTAATAGTTGTAAAAGCTTTTCTTCCTTCATTAGCATTTCTCCTGCCGTCCATGCTAATATTCCAGAACCAATGTAAGCAATCCACACATATTTATTCATTGCTTTAACAATTAATTTTGATCCAAAAATCATGATTGGGATACTAATAATAACACCCATTGCAATTAATCCAATATGATTATTTGCGGCACCAGCCAGCGCAACAACATTATCTAAACTCATCACAGCATCTGCTAAAATAATCGTACCAATCGCTTTCATGACACCGCTTTGCGATTTGACATGGATGTCCTCTTCTTCGCCTACAAGCACTTTAAAGGCAATCCATAGAAGAAGAAGACCACCGATAATCTCAACATAAGGAATTTTTAAAAGCTGTACAATGATTACCGCAAACAAAATCCGTAAAATGACAGCCCCGCCAGTTCCCCAAAAAATCGCTTTATTTTGTTGATCTTTCGGTAGATTTCTAGTTGCCATTGCTATGACAACGGCATTATCCCCTGATAAAACGATATCAATCATTATAATCTTAAGCAATACTAGAAAAGAACCAGTTGACAAGGCTAATCCAATCGGAAACAAACTTTCCATTTAAACCCCTTCTCCACATACTAATAGTAATCGATTCTCTAATATATTAACACAAATTTAAAAGGCATTGATAGAAAACACTTGATTAATAGAACACAAATAATTTATTTTGTAGGAACTTTTTTCCTACATCAATCGTATAAGTAGTAGTAATGTGAAAAATAATTCACATAAGAATGGAGGTACGAAAAATTGGCATTAACATTAGAACATGTCACAAAAAAGTTTGGATCGTTTGTTGCTGTTAATGATTTATCACTTACGATTCCAGAAAAAGAGATGTTTGGTTTTTTAGGTGCAAACGGTGCTGGGAAAACGACGACATTTCGAATGATTTTAGGATTGATGGATCCAAATGAAGGGAAAATTACGTGGAATGGGAAAAAAATAGATTATTCTATTAGCTCTCAAATTGGATATCTACCAGAAGAAAGGGGATTATATCCAAAACAAAAGGTGAAGGATCAATTAATTTATTTAGCTAGGTTAAGAGGAATGGATAAGCAGGAAGCCTATAATGAATTAAAAAGATGGCTTGAACGCTTCAATGTTCCAGAATACATAGATAAAAAAGTAGAAGAATTGTCGAAAGGAAATCAACAAAAAATCCAATTTATTGCATCAGTTTTACATAAACCAAAATTATTAATCTTAGATGAGCCATTTAGTGGTCTTGACCCAGTAAATGTAGAAACTCTTAAGTCAGCAGTTAATGAATTAAGAGAAAGTGGGTCAACTATTGTTTTTTCCAGCCACCGAATGGAGCATGTAGAAGAGCTTTGTGAAAATTTATGTATTATGCATCATGGTCAACCTGTCGTACATGGTCGATTGAGAGAAATAAAAAAATCATTCGGAAAGAAAAATATTACCATTCATGCTGATTTTGACCTAAGCTTTATCCAGGATCAGTCAGGAGTATTAAAATTCAAGAAAACAGCTCAAGGAGCTTACTTACAGATTAAAGACGAAGACACGGCTAGGCAGGTTCTTAATGAAATTAATGGAAAAGGATTTATTCGCAAGTTTGAACTGGAAGAGCCATCTTTAAATGACATTTTCATTGAAAAGGTAGGTGCTTCCTATGAATAAATTTGGGATTATGCTGGGGCATGCCTATGTCTCTAAGTTGAAATCTAAATCATTTATTATTACCACTGTTATTATGCTTATCGCTGTATTAATTTTGGGTAATATGAACCGTATCATCGATTTATTTTCAGGTGGAGAGAAAACAGAAAAAATTGCCGTTCTTGATCAGACAAATACAGTATTCAAACCATTTCAGGAACAATTAAAAGCGATTAACAAAGATATTAAGTTAGTCAAAGTAGATAAAAGCGAAAATGATTTACAAAAAGCAGTTTCTAATAAAAAGTACGAGGGGTATTTACTAATCTCATGGGATCAATCAAAATTACCTGAGGCTACTTATAAAGCTCCAACACTCACAAATTCTGAATTATCAGGTCAGCTATCACAAGCACTACAATCAGTAAAATCAAGCTTGGCTGCTGCTCAGCTTAATTTGTCTTCCGATAAATTAGCGCTTCTTAATAGTCCGATAGCGTTTAAAGAAGTGAGTCTTGAAAACAATGCAAAATCGGCTGAAGAACTAGCCAAGGCAAGGGGACTTGTATACATTCTATTATTCGCGATCTATTTTTCAGTTATTTTTTATGCAACCACGGTTGGCATGGAGGTAGCTACAGAGAAGGCATCACGTGTGATGGAAATCCTTATTTCCAGTGCATCTCCAACACAGCAAATGTTTGCAAAAATTATTGGGGGGGCATTGCTTGGGCTTACCCAAATGGCATTTTTGCTTGTAGTAGCATATTTTACGATAAAGCAGAATCTAGGGAATATGAAAGGCGGTTTCTTTGAATTCTTTGGATTTTCCGATATTAAAGTTTCAACAATTACTTATGCAATTGTGTTTTTCCTTTTAGGATATTTATTATACGCAACCTTTGCAGCATTTCTTGGCTCTCTTGTCAGCCGGACTGAAGATGCTCAACAAATGATGATGCCTATGACATTTCTCGTTATGATCGGTTTCTTTATAGCTATGTCAGGGTTAAATAATCCTTCCGCAGGATTTGTAACGGTGACATCTTATATTCCATTCTTTACACCAATGCTCATGTTTTTGAGAGTTGGAATGCTAGATCTACCGATGTGGGTAGGTATATCAGGAGTAGCAGTCCTGATTGTTTCAATTATTATTATGGCGGTTATCGGTGCCAGAATTTTTCGCGGTGGTGTCCTTTTATACGGAAAATCAAATTCTCTTAAAAACATCAAAAAGGCTTTTCAATTATCAAAAAATCAATAAATTAACTGAAAAAACATCTCCAAGGAATGAATAGGGGATGTTTTTTCAGTTTTTTTTATAAGTTTTTTATGAATCCCTTTTATAATCTATAAAAATGTTTATAATGAGTATAAGAACATATATTCGTTTAGACAGGTGATTTTATGAGCAGCATTCAATTTATCCATACAGCAGATCTGCATCTAGATAGTCCTTTCGTTGGTCTGCAATATTTACCAAAGAATATATTTAAAAGAATTCAAGAAAGTACGTTTGCTTCATTAATAAAGATAGTCGATGCAGCAATTTCAATGAATGTGGACTTTGTCTTAATTTGTGGTGATCTTTATGATGGAGAGGATCGAAGTATAAAAGCCCAAGCACGTCTTCGGAAGCAGATGGAAAGATTAAATAGTACAGGAATTCATGTTTTTATGCTATATGGTAATCATGATCATTTAAATGGAAAGTGGACAACCATAGAAATGCCGCCAAATGTTCATGTATTTTCTTCTAAGGTGGAAATGAAGAAATTTATGACAAAAAACGATATGAACGTACATATATATGGTTTTAGTTATCCGGAGCGACATGTAACCGAGAAGAAAATTAACGATTACCAAAAGATAAATGAAGCAGATTTTCATATTGGTATGCTCCATGGCCACTGTGAGGGAGGAATCTCTGTCCATCAACCATATGCTCCATTTACAATAACAGATTTGCTTGAAAAAGGGTTGGATTACTGGGCGTTAGGTCATATACATAAGCAGCAAATATTACATAAGGAACAAAATCCATTTATTGTGTATCCAGGTAATATTCAAGGACGTAATAAGAAGGAAGAAGGGACGAAGGGGTGCTTCGCAGTAACCTTATCCGATCAAGAAACAACACTTCAACATATTGAAACGGCAGATATTATTTGGGAGCATGTCATACTTAATGCTAAATCTATTAAAACCTTCTCTGACCTCTATGTTTTATGTAAAAAGGAAATCGAAAATCAACGACGAAATTCACAGGGAGTTCTTCTTCGGATGCAGATAGAAAATGTTGATGAACTAGAGAAAGGTGTCCTAGGAAAAATAGAAAATGGGGAATTGCTGGAGGCACTTCAAGATGGTGAAGACTATGAAGAAACATTTGTATGGATCTATCAGATCGAATGTGAAACTTCGGAATATCCAGACGGTATTGAAGAAGCCTTTAAAAAGGAGCTGGCTGAATCGATTACAGAATTAAGTAGTTCAGCGGCATTCGAACAAGCAATTGACGAATTATACGGACATATTTTTAGCGGTCGTTATTTAGACAAGATATCTGTTCAAGAACAAAATGATTTATTACGAAAGGCTGAGAATATAGTCTCTCGACTTATTCAATCCAATTTATAAAGGGGGTGTTCTCATTGAAAATAAAAGAAGTTTATATATATGGTTATGGAAAACTTTCAAGTCTCCAGCTGCCTTTTTCAACTTCTTTGCAAGTCATATATGGTGAAAATGAAGCTGGTAAATCTACCCTTATGTCATTTATTCATGGTATTTTATTTGGTTTTCCCACTAAACAGCAATCAGAGCTCAGATATGAGCCGAAAATGGGTTCAAAATATGGTGGGAATATGATTCTGGAGATAGAAGATCATGGAGATGTGTGGATTGAAAGAGTAGCTGGAAAAGCAGTTGGAAATGTAACTGTTAAGCTGCCTGATGGAACGATTGGTGGAGAAGAATTACTAAAAAATCTATTAAAAAATATGAATAAAACAATGTATAAAAACATCTTTTCTTTTAATGTCCACGGTTTACAAGGAGTAAGTCGCTTAAAAGGGGATGACATAGGCCGTTATCTTTTAGCTGCGGGAACGATTGGTACAGAAACAATAGTCAAATCCGAGGAGCAGCTCCAAAAAGAAATGGATCAGTTATTTAAACCAAATGGCAGAAAACCAGAAATAAATGAAATGCTGCAGAAATTAAAAGAGCATGAAAAAGATTTTAAGAAAAGCATGCAGCATAATCAAATGTATGAGAGTTTGCAGTTGGAATATCAAAAACTATTACAAGAAATAAATGAAATACAAAACAAAATTTCAGATTCATATACAGAAGTTCGCAAGCTAGAACAGCTTAAACAGGACTGGTCTTTAATTCAGGAAAGGAATCAAATTTTACAACGCATAGAGGAAATAGGTATACCACAATTTCCGATTGATGGAATAAATAGAATGGAAAAGATAGAAGATCAGCTTCGGATTGCCGCCAATCAATTACAGATTCTTGATATAAGAAAAAATCAGTATGAAAAAGAACGCAGCCAAGTAGAACCAAACAAAATAATGAAAATGTATGAAACTAACATTCAATTACTTATTGAAAAATGGCCGAAAATATTCCAATGGCAGGAAGAAATCGTTAGAGGGAATGAGGAGCTGACAAAATGGAATGATCAAATATCCATTTTAAAAAGACAAATTCATTTCGGAGATAGCGATATAATAGAGCTTTCTTCATTAGATCTTAGTATAGATATGAAAGAGCGGATTCGATCAAGCATAAAAAACTATTTTTATTTAACATCACAGGCAGCAGAATTAAATAAGCAAATTGAAATAGAAAAAAGAAAACAAATTGAACTTGAAAAACAATGTGAAACCATTGAGTCCCACCTTTTAAATGAGGATGAATTTAGACGGCTATCTGAAAATCAGCAAAATTATACCCGCTTACATAATCAATATCACCAGCTGCAAGAGCAGATGAAATTAATAAAGCCAGAAAAAAGTTCCGAGCGAAAAGAAAACATCCTTACCTACCTTGTTCTATATGCTTTATTTATTGGATTCCTTGCTTGGAGTTTTATAACTAAGCATTATTTTTTCTTAGGTAGTGCCTTCGTTGGCATGGTTGTCTTGAGCTATTCGATTTGGACAAATAAGAAAAAAGGAAAAAATAACAAAGAAAACCAAGAAGACCACATACTAAAAAATGCTGAAAAGATTTTAGAAGAAATAAAACAATATAAAGATATGGGGCCAATATATGAAGAACAGCAAATGCTTCGCCAAAAATGGAAAGAGCTCGTGCTGCAAATAGAAAATCAACATGTTCGAAGTGAGGAAAAAATAAAGGAGCATAAAGTATGGGAAGTAGAGTGGGAAAGTGTTGAACGTAAATTAGTTGATATAAAGCAACAGCTTAGACTTCACGAAGGTTTTTCCGTTGAACAGCTGCCTGATGCTTTTGATATTCTTTGTGAACTCTCAAAGCTAGTGCATAATAGAAATAGTACGGAAAAACAAATAAATTCACTTTTACAAAATGTATCCCAATGGGAAAAAGAATTAACTAAACAATCGAATATACTCCAATTAGGGAGTCTGACAAATGAAGAAGGAATTATTCGCTTGAAAAATATGCTAAAAAAAGAACAGGAAAATAGGCTCCTATATCGTGAAATAGATAGTAAATTAGAAGAACTAGAAAACGATCATTTAAAATGGCATAAAGAGTATACATCACTTGAGACTTCATTAAAATCCCTTTTGAATGAAGCAGGAGTTGAAAATCAAGAAGCATTTCGAAAAAAGGGAAAAGTCCACGATGAATACAATTCATTATCTAGAAATCTTACCATTATTGAAAAAAAGGTAAAATATGAAAATATAAAGGCAATGGAGTCCTTTCCATCTTTAAAAGAACTGGAACAGGAATTATTAACTTGCCAACAGAAATTACAATCAACCGAAAATTTACTCGAAACGTATCAAAAAAGAAAATTAGAGGTACAGCATGAAATTAGTATTTTAGAGGATGGAGGAAGTTATACCGAAAAATTACATGAGTATTACCGTTTAAAATCAGTATTTAATGATAAAGCAAAGGAATGGGCAGAATTAGCCATAGCCAATCAAATGATTAAAAGAACGATGAATCGGATGAAAAATGAACGCTTTCCAAAAGTTTTAGAAAAAGCTCAAGAATTTATGCGTATCTTAACTAATGGTGAATATGTTCGTTTGATCTTTCAATCAGCTGGCCAATTTATTGTTGAAAGAAACGATAATATTACATTCGAACCTGATGAACTCAGTCAAGCGACAGCTGAGCAAGTATATGTATCATTAAGATTGGCATTAGTTCAAATTTTACAAGATGAATTTCCATTTCCGATGATTATTGATGATGGATTTGTTAACTTTGATAAGCATCGAACAAAAAGAATGATTCATATTCTTTCAGAAATAAGTAAAACGACACAAATTATTTTTTTCACTTGTCATCAACATATTTTGGAACTATTTCCTAAGGATCAAATTCTCGCATTAAATGAAGAGAATAAGTATTCTTTGGCAAAATAAAACTTTCGAATTATATGATATACTCAGTTTAAGAGAAAATAGAAATTGCCACAATCCAAAATTTAAACTGCTTGTCTTCTTATTAAGGCAGTTAAGAGAAATTGGGGGGATTATAATGACAAAAGGTCTTTTACAATTTGACGTTGGGGAACAAATTGAGCTTTTTCTTTTAATAAAAAATAGTACAAAAGGCATTGCAAGTAATGGAAAGCCGTTTTTATCCATAATTTTGCAAGATAAAACAGGAGATATTGAAGCAAAGCTTTGGGACGTATCTGATACGGATGCACAAACCTATAAAGCAGAAACGATTGTAAAGGTAAATGGAGATATACAGAACTACCGTGGACGGCTGCAGTTAAGAATTAGACAAATCCGCCCTGCAACTGATCAGGATGGTGTTCAAATTTCCAACTTTCTAGAGACAGCTCCTGTAAGTCAAGATGAAATGATGAGTAAGATTACTCAATATATATTTGAAATGAAAAACCCTCATATACAGAGAATTACTAGATATTTATTGAAAAAGTTTAATAGTGATTTTCTTGTATATCCTGCTGCAACAAAGAATCATCATGAATTTGTATCTGGTCTAGCCTATCATGTAGTTTCTATGCTTGATTTAGCAAAAGCGATAACAAGCCTTTATCCATCCTTAGATCGTGATTTATTGTATGCGGGGATCCTTCTTCACGATTTAGGAAAAGTAACTGAATTATCCGGTCCTATTTCGACAACGTATACAGTTGAGGGTAATTTATTAGGACATATCACCATAATGGTAAATGAAATTGCTAAAGCAGCAGAAGAGCTGGGAATTGAAGGAGAAGAAGTGATGATATTACAGCACCTTGTCTTGAGTCATCATGGAAAACCTGAATGGGGAAGTGCAAAACCTCCAATGATTAAAGAAGCAGAAATTCTTCACTACATCGATAATTTAGATGCCAAAATGAATATGATGGATAGAGCACTGCGCAATGTAAAACCTGGTGAATTTAGTGAGCGAGTCTTTGCTCTTGATAATCGTTCGTTTTACAAACCTAGTTTTCATAAATAGGAAATTAGAAATCGCATGCGCCTTGACCTCGTGGGGCCGGCTGTTTGCGCTAGACAAAAAAAATTCGCGTGAAATTGGTGGTTCACGCGATTTTTTATTTTGCTAATGAACTCCAAAAATTAATAGTAGCCGCCTCCACCGACAAATGCAGCTCCTACAATAATTAAAAGAATAAACAATACCACGATTAGTGCAAAACCTGAACCGTAACCTCCATCCATTACATTTCACCTCCATAAGCTGATAAATATATATATGAACTATTCGAAAACCTGGATTGGACTTTTCATAAATTTTTTTTTGGAACCGCCAGCTTTGTCTCCCTAAATATAGATATTTTCACTATATCTTCAGCACGCAAGTAGTCATATTTTATGATAAAAGCTCTGTTTAAGTATTTAGTTCTAATACACATAGGTTCAGTTTGCGCAGGGTTGTAGAGGTGAGGGACGTATATGAAAATAAATGAAAATGTAAATGATGAGATTCAACGATTGATTCAGCAGATAATAGAAAAACAATCAAATGATGGAACATGGAAATATTGTTTCGAAAGTGGTCCAATGACTGATTCATACTTATTAATGCTTCTGCGAATTATTGAGTATAAAGACGAAGAGTTGATAAAAAAACTATATAATCGATTAATTAATACCCAACAATCAAATGGAGCTTGGAAACTTTTTGATGATGATGGAGGAAATCTTTCGGCAACAGTCGAAGCTTATACGGCATTATTATATTCTGGTTTTGTTTGTCCTACAGATCTTTGCATGAAAAAAGCAGAAAGTTTTATCCTTGATCAAGGAGGATTAGAAAATACTCATCCTTCTACAAAATTCATGCTAGCTTTACACAATCACTATCCGTGGCCTAGGATATTTCCTCTCCCGCTTTTCCTGCTGAATATACCTTCTTTTTTTCCAATTAATTTCTTTAAGTTCAGCTCTTATGTTAGGGCCCATTTAGCTCCTATTTTGATACTGGGATATAAGAAATTTACTATAAAAAATAAATGGACTCCTGATATATCTCATCTGTATTTGAATTCAAAAAAAAGGCAAAGAGGAAAAAAGGGTTTATTTTCCGCATTCCGTTCAATTATTCCTAACTTTCTTTCAAAAAACGCACTTAATAAGGCTGAAACTTATATGTTGAAGAGCATAGAGGAAGATGGAACTTTATATAGTTATGCAAGCGCTACTTTTTATTTGGTGTATGCATTGTTAGCCTTGGGCTATCGAATAAATTCTCCGCTTATTTTACATGCAATTGAGGGCTTGAAATCAATGATATATGACGATGGTAAGGATTGTCATCTTCAGAATTCACCATCTACAATTTGGGATACTGCCTTGGTTAGTTATGCTTTACAAGAGTCCGGAACTTCGATTGAAGATCCTGTTATTCAATCTTCAGCAAAATATTTACAATCACTTCAGCAAGTTAAGAAAAGAGAAGGGAATTCCCATGTTCCTGGAGGTTGGGGATTCTCAGAAAGTAACACGAGTAACCCTGATATCGATGACACACAAGCAGCACTACGAGCTATTTCACGGCTTTCATTACAAAATACTGAATATCGAAAAGCATGGAAACTTGGAGTCAATTGGTTATTAGCTATGCAAAATGAAGATGGAGGCTGGGGTGCATTTGAAAAAAATCAATATAAAACATTTATTGGGTTATTTCCAATTGAAAATTTTAAAGACACAGCTATAGACCCTTCAACAGCAGATTTAACAGGTCGAACTTTGGAGTTTTTGGGTAATCATGTTAATATAACCAATTTACACCCCAAAATTCAATCAGGTGTCAATTGGTTATTGCAGCATCAAGAGAGTAATGGATCTTGGTATGGACGGTGGGGTGTTTCTTATATCTATGGAACATGGGCAGCTGTTACTGGTTTGATGGCGGTTGGAGTTGGGGCAGAGCATCCTTCTATACAAAAATCTGTCCAATGGTTGATGGAAATTCAACAACCAGATGGTGGATGGGGTGAATCGTGTAAAAGTGATAAAGAAAAAAATTACATTCCACTTTCGTTCTCTACGATTGTACAGACTTCATGGGCTTTGGATGCGTTAATTTCAACTACAAGCTATCCTACCCATGAAATTGAAAAAGGAATAGACTTCCTTACAAAAAGTGCTTCCAAGCCAATAAAATCTTTCACATATCCAACAGGAGCGGGATTGCCTGGGCATTTTTATATTTATTACCATAGCTACAATCTAATTTGGCCTTTGCTAACATTAAGTAACTATCGTAAGAAATTTATAGGACAATGAACCAATTTGATTAAAGGGGGTATATTGCCGTTTCTCCTATATTTATAACACATAAGATATATCAGCATTTAAGAAGTGGGGGACAATCTACTTTCGATGCTTCCAGTGTTATGTAAATTAAAGTAGATAGGAGGGAAGATAATGGGAGGAATTGATCCAAGATTAATGCGGACATTTCGCGGTAAAATGATGAATCCTTGGCATGCCCGACGTTGTTATATGATTTGCCGATCATATCGCGGTTGTGATTTACGACGGCCAGAACATGCTTACGGTATGGTAGACCGTTTATCAGGGTGCCTAGGGGTACCAGTTACTCCAGCACAAAGAGATCATGCCGCAGGTTATTTAATGCGATGTGGGGTGGATCCTCAAAACCCACATCATCAAAGAAGAATGTGGCGAATGGTTCGTGGTGGCTGGTAATAACCATAAAAGAATTTATTAATTTGGACGATATCTATATTAGAATGAAATAACTCTTTCATCTTCTAAATGAGGGAAAGAGTTATTTGTTTTTGAATCATTGGATATAGATGAATCATCTGGGAAATACATTTGAATAATATCCCTCTCTTACTCATAGAATGTATTAAATCGTAATTTTAGACGAATATTGCATGAGGGGAAGGAAATTGAAAATGAACTTTGAGCCAACAAAAATTAACATTGTTAATGCTGACATCAATAGCGCAGAGCATATAGGTTCGATTTCTTTTGGATCCACCGTTAAGGTTGGCAGAAATGTTTTTGCCAAAAAAAATCAGCCCTTTGGTCAGCAGTTAGGTGATACAACAGTTCTGGTTGCTCCTGTTGGAGTCACTTATGATGATGAAATATTAGATCATTCCATCATTAAAACAAATATTTAATTATATCTACTATTATTATATCACCAATGTTCATCTGATTTTTCCACTTTTCATTTCATATTAATTTTAATACTCCATTTTTCATCACCTGTAACTGTATTTTCTAATCTATCTTTAAAATCGTGAAATATTATTATCTGTTTCTCGGGGATGGGAGAGATGCATATGAACTTTGCCCCTGTTGTAATAAATCTTCAAACCTTGAAAGTAAATTCGATTGATCATTCAGCTATTTTAAATATGGGACCAAGTCAACATATTGATTTCTATCTTGCATATAAAAGAAATCAAGGGATTGGGGAACAAAATGGTGATCAATCTCCGATATTATCCCCGATTTCACTCGTTTTGGATCATGATATTAATGATACTCCTTCAGTTAAAAACAGTATTATCTAATAATAGGTTTTGTGCCTATAGGGATACGGGAGGTTTTCGGAGATATTTTTCTAAACGTATTCTCGACATAATTTATAAAGTTAAATTAGGGAGTGATTATATGGTGTTATTTACACCAATGGTTATTAATCTTTTAGGATTTAAAGTTAATGCAGTTGATAATTCGTCAGCAGTAAATGTAGGATCTTTTCAAGTTATTGATCATTTTAATTCATATAAAAGAAATCAGGGAATTGGTGAACAAAATGGTGACTTAGCACCGATTTATATTCCATTCGGAACAGTAATAGACCCTGATATAACTGATGACACGACTGCTAAAAACAGTTTAATTTAAAGGAGAAAAATATGCTGGGGGTGCTTGTAACGTTCTCAATTCGAAATACAAGTTCCCTACAGTTTTTTTTGTACCAATTTTATTTAATAAAGCTAGTGGAATAAATTGAACGCTTATTAAAATAATAATGAGTATTAGGAATGAGGTGTAAGCAAAATGGATATAAAGCCGAAGTTTTCTAGTACATTGAAAAAACAGATGGAAAATGATTTACACTTAATTAAAGAAGATATCGAAAATATTCTGGTCACAATTAAGAATAAAGATTGTTGTATTCTAGGTGAGTTCGAACAAATTAATCGAAAATTTGCTGAGCTCCAAATGAGTGCTGCCTCCTTTTATCTAAATTCCTATTTATCACCTTTTATGGATAGATACGAAGTGTTGACAACTGCAATAGAACATTTGTCTAGAAGAAAACATGGTGCATTGATTGTTATTGGTCGCAATGATCCTGTAGATTCTCACATGCATTCTGGGATTTCAGTGGGAGCAAGCCTATCATACTCTTTACTTGAGTCAATTTTCTATCCTGGCAGTCCCCTTCATGATGGAGCGGTTTTTATTCATAATAATAAGATTATATCTGCTGGAAATGTGCTGCCACTTTCGCAGTTCTATGTTGGTGAAAAAAAACTTGGAACTAGGCATAGAGCAGCGATAGGTCTTTCCGAACAAACCGATGCAATCGTTTTGGTAGTATCTGAAGAAACGGGAAAAGCCTCTTTTACTATGGAAGGCAAGATATATCCTTTTCATCCTGGGGCGATTACATAATCAAAAGATCATATTTATTAATATTGAAACATTAAAATACAGTTGTCTTAATATATTTGTGTAATTTTCATCGTTAAGTAGATGATTCTGTCATGTTTTATGAAAAATAGCATACATTTTTAAAAAAGGGACAACCATTGGAAGGGGAGAAGCACATGTCATTGCCTATATGGATATATTTATGTTTAGCTGGAATTGCTGTTAGTGCTTTTATGGCGGTCAAAACATCAAGAGAAGATCGAAAACTAGAACAGGAATGGATAGAAAAAGAAGGGGAAGAATATATTGAACGAATGGAAGAGGAAAAAGAAAGAAGGAAACAAGTGAATGAAGTAGGATAAAGTACAATCATTTAATAGCTATTAAAAAGAGGAGGCCATATGGCCAACCCTCTTTTTTATGCTTATTTTTTAGAAGTAGAACCAGATGTATCAGCATTTAAAACATTATCAAATGCTTTCTTTAAGTCTTTATCTTTGATATCCAATTTCGCATCTTTAATTTCTTTTTTCATCACTTCAGCAACTTTTGGTTGATTAACTTTTTCAGCTGTTATTTTCTCTTTAATTTCTTTTTTCATTTTGTCATCTAAAGGTGCTTTATCTTTTTCGCCAGTCAATTTAATTATATGGTATCCGTATTGGGTTTGAACAGGCTCACTGATCTCATTAACCTTTAATTTATAGGCTGCTGCTTCAAATTCAGGAAGCATTTTACCAGTATTAAACCAACCAAGTTCGCCGCCTTTTTTTGCAGAACCAGTATCAGTTGAATATTTCTTCGCTAAATCGGCAAAATTTTCACCTTTTTTAAGTTTAGCTTCGATCTCTTTTGCTGTTTTTTCATCAGCAACAAGAATATGGCTAGCTTGAATATCAGGCTTAATATTATTGTCGTAATAATCTTTTATATCTTTATCTGTTATTTTTAAATCCTTAGATGCCGCTTTTTGTTGTAATAGCCCTACTTTAATCGTGTTACGGAAGTCTTTTTCATTTGCATATCCGTATTGTTGAAGTGCTGTTTCGAACTGGTCTCCCAGTTGCTTCTTAGCGTCGTTTACTTGTTTATCGACTTCTTTATCAGAAACTTTATATTTATCGGATAGTACTTTTTCAAATACGATTTGTTGTAGAACTTGATCTCCGACTTTATCTTTCATTGCTTCGTATAATTCATCTTTTGTAACATTACCTGCTTTTGTTTTTACAACTACGTCACTTCCATTACTGCTACATGCAGCTAGTCCTAAAACTCCTGCCGCTAATGAAAGGGATAAAACCCATTTTTTCATCAATAAACAACTCCCTGTTTAAATAATCGTCCAATAAAACTTACAACAAATACTATACCATACATGTTATCAGAAAAGAAACATAATACCGGAAGACTAATGGTATTTTTAAGGAATTCTAATCAAATTTTAACTTAATCGATAATGAAGATTGTTTTTAACATCAAATATGAAAGTGAATAGAATAACATTATCTAGATGGGGAGGTGACTAATAATGGGTGGTGGAGCATATGGAGGCGGTTTTGCGTTACTCGTTGTATTGTTTATTTTGTTAATAATTATTGGAGCAACTTGGGTCTATTAGTAAGAAATAAATCAGGTTCAAATTTGAACCTGATTTATTTATGTATATAAAATTTCTACATAGGAAGAAACGAGTAAAATCGTAACGAGAATATTGATTGTCATAAAAACCTTTGGTTGTCTTTCTTCCGGAATTTCTTTTTGTATACAAAGAGAATTGGTCATATTGTTTATTAGGTATAAAATAACAATGGCAAATAAAATAAAAACGGAGATCAATAAAATCCCTCCCTTTAATCTCCTAATACATATATGCTTAAGATACCAAATTTTGAAATAAAAAGATAGGTATTTTGATAACCTAACTGAATAAGAGAAGAGAATAAATATATAATACAATAGATTACGGTTGGAAATTGCCGAAATCTGACGAGAAAATGATAGCTTTTTCATTAGGATGATAGTAAATTCAAAGGTGAAGTTGTATTATACTAGTATAAATGGGATATAAAACACTTATTTAACTTTAAAAAAAGATCTATAAAAGAAGATTTTATAAGATACTAACAAATGGGGTAAATATATGGAATCAATTGAGCAAAGACTTGATCGAATAGAATTTCATCAAAAATTGTTAATGAAAATGCTATCTGATGGTCATTACGAATTTTATCGAATAATTGTTGAAAAGCAGCTTCAAGAAAAAGAAGTAGAAGCCTTCTATAAACTTTGTGAAAAGTTGAGTGAAGAATGCGAAGAACAAAAAGCAGACAACTTTGTCTTTTTTTCACCACTTTTTAAAAAATTTAAAGAAGAGCTTCATTCGAAGCTCGATCCTATAGAAGTTATTCAAGCTTGCATCAAACAAAATTTATATCCGGAACTTATGAAGATTTTACTTAAAAACATTCCAAAAAGCTAAAAATTACTTAAGCTTTCATTCTCAGTCTGAAGTTTTTTTACATTCCCATTTACTTCACAAAACTCGGTTTCAATATTATTAAAAGATGTTTCAAATATTTCCATGAAATCATCCCCATATATATTTCTGATAATCGCCATTAATTCAATGAATTCTGGAAATTTACCGTATAAATCTCTTAGTGGCATTGCTCCATTTAATACAGTACTATTTGACGGATTGAAAGACTCCATAGAGTTTAATAATATCGTTTCACCTTTATCGGTTAATTGAATATAAGTGTTACGCTTGTCATTTTCCTTTTTTGAGAATTCCAAAAGGCCTCGTTCCTCTAGCTTTTTTGAAAAATTAAAAGCTGTGGAAACATGCATAACTCCAAATTTAGCAACATCTGAAATGGAAGCACCTTTAAGATGATAGGCAATCCATAAGATATGATGTTCATTAATATTTAAATCATAAGGCTTTATCCATTGCTGCCAATCCTTTTCAATCATTTTCCAAATCGCTTTACTTATTTGTGCAATTCTCTGACTAAAAAGCATCGCTTCCTTTACTGAGTATGGTCTCTCTGTCATAACTCCACCCACTTTTTCTATATATCTTATTTTCATTATGCCAATAAAATAAAAATTAATAAAGATATAAATATACAAAATTTTTAGAATAAATCTTCCCTTGTGTAATAAAATAAATTTATTCTTGTTTTATTACATTATGATTGATATTGGCAAATGTGTTATTTTTCTTCTCACATACCATTAATCCGGTCGTTTTTGAATTTTTTGCTCTAAATCTTCAATTGAATCTTTTAATGCTTGAACTTCGCGGAAGATGGATTCTTTATTTGGCTCAATATCATTTTGCCATTCTGATATAGTGGTTTTTACATCAGAGATTAATTTGACTGCCATATCCTTTCCTTCAGTTGTCAATACTTGAATTGAGTTTTTTAGCTCATTAACATTTTTCGTCATATCTTTAACTGTAGACACCCATTCCTTTTTAGAATCAGCTAATTGTTTTCTTAATGCTTTACCGGATGATGGAGCTGAAAGCAATGCAGATATTGCTCCGGCAAATCCTCCAACAATTAAACCATATGCGAATGCTTTTTTATCCATGAGAACACCCCATTTATATATTTTATTTTTTAAAGTGATTATTAAGAATTTTTTGCATACCTATATATCTATTTTTCTACAATAATTTGCAAAATCCTGCAAGAATATTTTAATTATATAATATTTTTTTTGAAAAATCATGGTAATTCATTATTTTATAGACATTATGAAGGGAAAAAGAATCATGAAAATATTTGCAGTCGCATATTTTTTAAGGATAGAAGTATTTTAAAAATATAATTTTGGACAAAGAGGTGTTGATAATGAAAGGAATAATATTTTGCCTCTTCCTCATTAGTACTTGTTTCTTTATTGGAATGTTTCATTCTTTCTTTAGCTTTCAGAGATTAGGGGTGTATCCCCCAAAACGGATTCTAAAACAACGAATTGTCGTTTTGGGGAGTGGGGGGATCATTTCTGTCATTTTGTCCTTTCTCTTGTTAATGATGACAAAATAAAAAGAACCCCGATCTTGGGGTTCTTAAAGAATTTATATATTTTCAGCAATGGTTGTCCGCTTTATGATTGTATTTACAATAGGATAAAGAATGAACAGTGTTATAGAATTCAATACTGTCGCAGGTAATACAACAACTGAGAATAGCGCCTTAAATGAATCTGGTAGACTAAATATAAAATATGCAGATGTTAAAAATATTACTCCAGATACAAGAGTACCAATAATAGTTAGTATGATAATTGCTAGCATTGATTTCAATCGTTTTGAAATTAACAGAAATAATCCAAAGAAAATAAAAGAAGTCAATATTTTATCAATAATATTTGGGATTAATCCCCCCGGAAAACTTGTTGTTATTCCTGATAGGATCCCTGTAACGACACCTAATAAAAGCACATTTTTCTTTCTAGGAAATAATAAAATTCCTAAAAACATCATCGTTAACATCATATCTGGTTTCATGCCTAGAAAAATTTGCGGAATGACTAGATGCAAAACTGCACCAATCCCAACGAATAAACTTAAGGTTACTAATGTTTTAGTATTCACTTCTCATCTCTCCTCATCTCTACTAAACTCGGGTTCTCTCCTACTGTACTCTGAATGTCAGTAGCGAAAGATTAGTAAGATTATATCATATAATATTAAATATGTAGAGAGTTATTATGAGAAATGAAAAAATCCTGCTTCCTTGAAGCAGGATTTTTAATAGGTAAGAAAGTATAATATTTATTGAAGTAAAAAATCATGAATAGTGTCTGCTATGTCTAGCTCCAGCGCCTATCGACTAGCGTACTTCAGGACTCCTCCCTACGATAAGTCAACATCGTTTCGCCCTTAAAGGGCTCATCGTGTTTCCTTTATCTCAGTCGATGTCCCTCCAGTACGTACGTCGATGAGCAAGGCGCCTGCGCTTTTCTTATGAATTTATTGAATATGTTTAGAAATTGCTGCAGCGATATTTTTATAGTCTTCTTGAGTATATTCACTTTGATGATTTTTCCATACAGCCCCAAATCCATCACCTTTACCGTAACGAGGAATAAGGTGTAAATGGAAGTGGAAAACAGATTGTCCTGCATGCTCACCATTATTATTAACCAGGTTCATTCCTATTGGTTCAAATTCAGTTTTTAGAGCATTTGCAATTTTTGGGACGATTTCGAAAAGATTTGAGGCAATCTCCGGTGTCAGCTCATAAATATTTTCTTTATGTATTTTTGGAATAACTAAGGTATGACCCGTTGTTACTTGACTAATGTCTAGAAAGGCAACTACATGTTCATTTTCAAAAACCTTTGCAGATGGAATTTCTCCATTTACAATTTTACAAAAAATACAATCACTCATAAAATGTTCCACCTTTCATTTATATTTTTCTTAGTATACCTTATAATGTCAAAAAAGTGGAATAAAAAGGACGGGATTTCGCTGAAATCCCGTCCTAATTGAAGGGGTATTAATAAGGGTTTATAAAATAAATGGTCTGCCTTTGATAAACACCTCATTTATGATAAGAGTGTTATTCAAATGAATGGAGTATATGACCTTTGTTCAACGTGATCATCTCCTTATTGTTTTAACATTATCTATTAACGTTTAAAACAGTAAGTGATCTACGACAAACACCTCATTTATTAAATGTGTGTTAAATCCGTTGCTGCCATATTCATTGACCAGCCCTTAATCGCTTTTACGGTTACGGTCTTTAATAACCACCCCGTTTTTTAACGTTTACTAACCCCTTCACTAATTATCCTGTACAATTTGATCTAAATTATTCGAAGGAAATTACTTTTTTTGTTATCCTTAAATATAATGAAAACTACTATTGCAAAATGAAGAAAGGACGTTTAAATATGTCGTTACTTGAAGTGCAAAACTTAACCGGGGGTTATACTAAAAAAGCGGTATTAAATGATTTATCCTTTACAATTGAAAAAAATCAAATGATCGGTTTAATAGGTTTGAATGGTGCAGGGAAAAGTACAACGATTAAGCATATCATTGGATTAATGGAGCCGAAAAAAGGAACGATTCGTATCAATCAGCTAGAGCTTCATAAAGGTCCTGATGAATATAGAAAACAATTTTCTTATATCCCTGAAACACCAATTTTATATGATGAATTGACTTTGGATGAGCACCTAAAGCTAACAGCAATGGCTTATGGGATAAGCAGTGATACATATCTAGAAAGAATTAAGCCTTTATTAAAAGAATTTCGTTTAGAAAAAAAATTAGGCTGGTTTCCTGCACATTTTTCTAAAGGAATGAAGCAAAAGGTCATGATTATGTCTGCCTTTTTAGTTGAACCAAACTTATATATTATTGATGAACCGTTTGTAGGCCTAGATCCATTAGGGATCCAATCATTATTAGACTTAATGAAGAAAATGAAGGAAAACGGTGCTGGTATTCTAATTTCAACCCATATCCTTGCAACAGCGGAGAGGTATTGTGACGGTTTTGTTATTTTACATAATGGACAGGTAAGGGCAAAAGGAACATTAAAGGAATTACAGGATGATTTTAATATGCCTGGAGCGACATTAGATGATATCTATATTCAGTTAACAAAGGAAGATTCCGATGAAACAGATTGAAAGTTTATGGAAGGAAAGGGTTCAATTATATATTCATGATTTAAGGCGTTACCTTAAATATATTTTTAATGATCATCTTTTATTTGTAGTGATTTTTGCTCTGAGTGCTGGTGCTTATTATTATAGTGGCTGGGTTAAAACCTTGAACGCTGACTTTCCAATCGGATGGGTCATGGGCATACTTTTAGGTATTGTCTTAACGATGAGTCCTATCTACACTTTACTAAAGGAAGCGGATAAAGTTTATTTGCTGCCGATTGAGATGAAATTAAAGTCATATTTTAGAAAAGCGATTTTTCTAAGCTTTTTTCTTCAAGCATATATCTTATTAATGCTCCTTGCAGTATGTATGCCAATGTATGCAAAAGTAAGCGGGAATGGATTCAAATCCTTTTGGTATATATTAATCATTTTGTTCATCTTAAAAATCTGGAATCTCTTTTTGCAATGGGATGTACTAAAGCTCCAAAATCAAAAGCTCGCAGCAATTGATTGGATTATCCGCTTTATTTTAAATATGAGTTTTATTTATTTTATTATCGAGCGTGTCGATATATGGATTAATGCAATATACATCCTTCTTTATTTAGCATTATTTGTTGTTTACCATCAGAAGGTAAAAGAAAAAACTTTAAAATGGGATATATTAATTAATAGAGAACAAAAAAGAATGAGTGCGTTTTATCGTTTTGCAAATTTATTTACAGATGTTCCGAAACTAAAAGGTCAAATAAAACGAAGAAAATGGCTGGATCCAGTACTTCAATTTGTACAGTATGATCAAAGAAATACTTATACGTTTCTATTCGCTAGAACATTTATTCGATCAAGTGAATATTTCGGTCTATTTGTGAGACTAACTCTCATTGGTGGTGTTCTGCTTTATTTTAGTGGACAGCAATATTTATTAATTGGAATACCTATCCTTTTCCTCTATTTAACCGGATTCCAGTTAATACCAATGATTCGATATCATGAGTTGAAAATTTGGCAATACCTATATCCTGTAGAGGGATCATTAAAGGGAAAATCATTTTTACAATTGTTAAATATTTTTCTTTTTGTACAATCCATCATCTTTGGCATCATTGTTTTACTGCGTCACTCATGGGAAAATGGTTTATTTGTCTTAATTCTAGGGATCGTCTTTTCTTTCATATTTATTAAGTGGTATGTACCTTCTAGATTACGTAAAATAAATCAAAGATAAAAGGTTGATAATGAAACTTCATATTCTTGTTAACGTATAATTTATTAATGAGAAGAGAAGGAGTTTTTATATGACGAGTGAACAACAAATAAAAAGTGAAGTTGAAGTTTGGAAACGTAAATTAAATAAAAAATCAGGAATAGTGAACCGGATTACGAAAAGAGCACAAGACAAAATAACTGGATTCATTCCTGAAAAAGCACATCAGCTCATTACGGAAAGTATTAAAAAGATGATACAAGCAACCCTTTTTGGATCTGAATATTTAACAAAGCCTAAAGTGACTCAAAGCTTAACAATGGAAGAAAAAGAAAAATTAATTATGGAGAGCTTGAATAAATTTCGTAAGACAGCAGCTGTAGAAGGAGCAGGAACAGGGGCAGGCGGGATCCTGCTTGGACTTGCAGATTTTCCACTATTGTTATCAATAAAAATGAAATTTTTATTTGAAGCAGCCTCTATCTATGGATATGATGTCAAAAACTATGATGAACGACTATTTATTTTATATGTATTTCAATTAGCATTTTCCAGTGAGGAACATAAAAGAGCTGTTTTAGAAACAATTGAAAATTGGGATCAATTAAAAGTGGAGTTAGTTGATGTTGACTGGAGAACATTACAGCAGGAATACCGTGATTTTATTGATTTCGTAAAAATGCTTCAGCTTGTTCCAGGAATAGGAGCAGTGGTTGGAGCTTACGCTAATTACAACTTGTTGGATCAACTAGGGGAAACAGCCATGAATGCTTATAGGATTCGGTGGCTTAATCAAAATAATACGAAAATAGAAGATCCCACTTGAACGGTCAAGTGGGATTTTACTTATTTTATATTAGTGATATGCTTTTGTTCAAAGGTAAGAAAGTATAAAATTTACTAAGGATATTAGGCATGAAAAGTGTCTGCTGTGTCTAGCTCCAACGCCTATCGGCTAGTGGATTTCTCCGTCTTCTCCCTACGATAAGTCAACATCGACTCGTCCCTCGCCGTGTCTCCTTTATCTCAGTAGAAGACTACGAAATCTATACACTAGAGCTGCGACGTTTCCGCTTTTCTTATTCTACTGTCTGATAATTCAAAGCGGCTGTTCCTAATGTTTTCGCAGCGATTAGTAATGCTTTTTCATTAATATCAAATTTAGGGTGGTGATGGGGATAAGGATTTTCCACATTATCAGGTTCAGCACCAGTAAAGAAAAATGTTCCTTTAACATGTTGCAAGTAATATGCGAAATCCTCTCCACCCATTTCTGGTGCAGCCATTACAATATTCTCTACATCTGCAACATTTTTAGCACAAGAAACTAAAAAGTCAGTTTCAACTTCATGATTTACAACAGCAGGATAACCCCTATGATACTCATACTCAATTTCACACCCTGCTGCTAAGCATGTTCCTTTGACAATTCGTTCAATTTCTTCTTCGATAAAATCACGAACATTCTCGTTGAATGTTCTTACGGTTCCAGATAATTTTGCTGTATCGGCAATGACATTAAAGGCATTTTCTGCGACGAAAGAGGCAACAGTGACAACTGCAGAGTCAATTGGATCAACTCGACGACTTACAATTTGTTGTAAATTCATTACCAATTGAGAGGCAATTACAATAGCATCCTTTGTTTTATGTGGTTGTGCACCATGTCCGCCATATCCTTGAATTTTGATTTCAAAACGATCAGCTGCCGCCATAATCGGGCCTGTTCGGTACGAAATAGTGCCACATGGAACTGGTGACCATAGATGAGTACCAAAAATAACATCAACACCTTCGAGGCAGCCATCTTGTATCATAGAAATGGCACCGCCGGGCGCAAATTCCTCTGCATGCTGATGGATCATTACATACTCTCCAGCTAGTTCATCCTTCATTTCAAATAGTGTTTTAGCTAGAACGAGAAGTGTGGCAGTATGACCGTCATGACCACAAGCATGCATAACTCCAGGTACTTTTGACTTGTAAGGAAGATCTGTCTCCTCATGGATTGGTAAAGCATCAAAATCTGCACGTAAGGCAACTGTTTTACCAGGATATTTCCCCTTAATTCGCGCAACCACACCATTCCCTCCAACATTTTCCTTTACTTCTATTCCTAAGTTTTTATAAAAATCAGCAATATATTTAGCTGTTTGAACCTCTTGGAATGATAGCTCCGGATGTTGATGTAAATATCTTCTGATATTTACCATTTCATCATATGATTGTTCAAGCTTTTGAAATAGTGTTTGGATTGTCATTGTTAGCACTCCTTATGAATGAAATCTTAATCTTTAAACAATTATAACACTATTAATAGAAGATTTGTAAAAACAGAACATCTATTCAATGTATTCCGACATTTCGTATTAAAAAAGGTGGGAAATGAAAAATCCGTCTGTAGACGGAGATGAACTAAAACGATTGTACGTTCAATAAAAAAGAAAGTAATATATAATTAATATATTAATATAAAGGGATTTTTTAGTTTTTCTCGAAATTAAATTAGAAAAGCGCAAGCGCCTTGCTTATCGGCGTACGGATTTTGTAGTCTTCGACTGAGATAAAGGAGACACGACGAGGGACGAGTCGATGTTGACTTATCGTAGGGAGAAGACGGAGAAATCCGCTAGCCGATAGGCGCTGGAGCTAGACACAGCAGACACTATTCATACTTAATATCCTAGTAAATTTTATACTTTCTTATTTTTAAAAAAAGGCGGGGAATTATATTGTTATTTTCAGTTGTTTTACTTTTAGTAGGAATTGCCCTTCTTTTAATAAATGTCGGTGTCATTTCCTTGGAAATAAAAGAGTTTTTTGTCATGTTTATTCCTATCGTGTTTGTTATTGTAGGAATTTGGTATATTATTAAGTCCATTCGTAAAAAATCGTCAGGTAATATATTTTTAGCTCTATTATTTTCGACTTACGGTGCATTATTAATTTTAAGTCAGCAAAAGGTGATTCATTTTTCCTTTGGAGATTGGTGGAAGCTTTGGCCTATATTTTTAATCTATTTGGCAATCGATCAGCTGTTTTTTAAGGGAAAGGGGAAGGTCGTTGTCAACTTTGATTCAAAAGAGGACGTTAAAGTATATAAAATTAATTTAAAAGATACTGCTAAAAAGAATTTAGAAAAAAATATTAAAATGAATATGAAAAATTTAGGGGATGGAATAAAGAGTAATCTAATAAGTTCGGAAAGCAAAATAAAGGAGAATATAAAAAAGAATCTTTCTGTATCGGATGTTCATTTTAATGAGCAAAATTGGCCGTTAAAGCCGATGGATATTCATACAACCATTGGTGACTTCTACTTGGATTTTAGCAAAGCATTTATCCCCGAAGAGGAGACATCTGTCAAAATTAAAAGTAGAATTGGTGATGTGAAGATGCTTATTCCCGAGGATATACCAGTTAGAATTGATGCGAAGACAAAGGTAGGAGATATTCGTTTATTTGACTTAAAATCTTCAGAAACAAAGCCACATTTGTTTTTTGAATCTCCCGACTATGAAGAAGGTATAAAAAAAATCGATATAATGATAGAAATTGGAATTGGTTCTATTCGAATCGATCGGGTATAGGAAGGAGGGAAGTTCTTTGAGAAAGGTTCAAAGTATTCGTTTTTGGTTTATTAAGAATTTTATTATGATGGCATTAATGGGCGGATTAATCTATTTTGTATTTTTACAATTCTATCTCTATACATATGGAGATCAAGTTTTAAATACAAAGAACATCCTCATTCTTACCTTATTTCTATTAGTCGTTTTTTTATTTTTAAGTATTTATTTTGGTTATCGCAGCGGACAAGTCTTTTTAAAAAGGCTTGATGAGATTTTATCCTTTGTTTCAATCTTGAGAAGTGGGAAATATTCTGCCAGAGCACCTGAAATTGAGAAGGATGAAATTGGCTTGATTTTTGAGGAAATGAATCAATTAGCAATGTTTATACAAGATCAAGTGCGTTCATTACAAAGATTGGCTGATGAAAAAACAGAATTGGCCAATCAGGCACATCAAGCTGCTGTGATGGAAGAACGACAAAGATTGGCAAGAGATTTACATGATTCTGTTAGTCAGCAGCTGTTTGCACTAGGGATGATTTCATCAGCAGCACTTAGAACTGTTTCTAAAGATCCAATCAAAACAGAAACAATGCTTGGACAAGTTGCAAATATAGCTGCTAAAGCACAAGGTGAAATGCGCGCGTTACTTTTACACTTAAGACCCATTGATTTAAAGGGAGATAAACTTAATGAAGGTCTGAACAAATTAGTGAATGAGTTAAGAGAGAAAACACAGCTGGATATCGAATGTCAAATTGAAAATATAGATCATCTTTCTAAAGCAATTGAAGAACATGTGTTTCGTATTGTTCAGGAAGCCCTCTCAAACATATTACGTCATTCTGAAGCAACAAAGGTGAGAATAAATCTTGAAACAATTAGAGAGCATCTACATCTATACATAAGTGATAATGGAAAGGGATTTAAGGTTGAAAGAAGTTTAATGACTTCATACGGATTGCAAACAATGAGAGAACGCTGTGAAGAACTAGGCGGAGTTTTTCAAATTCGTTCTATGGAAGAGGAAGGAACATATATTAATATTCGAATACCACTTTAAATAGACTCATACAGCTCATAGAGAAACGAGAAGGTCGAGGAATTTGGATTTAGGGGGAAAAAGGATGAGCAAAGTAAAAGTCATGATTGTAGATGATCATGAAATGGTGAGATTAGGAATCAGTTCTTATCTATTAACTGAAGAAAATATAGATCTCGTAGCTGAAGCTAGTTCAGGCCAAGAAGCTATTAAATTAGCAAAAATACATAAACCAAATGTAATATTAATGGATTTATTAATGGAAAACGGAACGGGGATTGATGCAACAAAAGAAATCATGAAGTTTTCTCCTGATTGTCGAGTGATTATTCTTACCAGCTATTATGATGATGAACAGGTTTTTCCGGCAATTGAGGCAGGAGCACATAGTTATATATTAAAAACATCACGTGCTGAAGAGGTGACAGAGGCGATTTATAAAGCAGCTCGAGGTGAATCTGTCATTGAACCGAAAGTAGCAAATAAAATGATGAATCGCTTTAGACGGCAAGAAAAAAAACCCCACGATGATTTAACAGAAAGGGAAATAGAGGTTTTAAAGTGTTTAGGTGAAGGGATGTCAAACCAAGAAATTAGTGAATTTTTATTTATCGGTGTGAAAACAGTAAAAACACACGTAAGTAATATTCTTGGAAAATTAGGAGTTGCTGATCGCACACAAGCTGCCATTTATGCGAATAGGCAAAATATTACATTAAACAAATAAATGATATTTTTGAGGTTGTAATATTATCGGAGTGAAATCAAAATGCGTCACATTATTGTGACGCATTTTGATTTTCATCATTTGGAATTGTATATTCAGTTTCATAAGGTGTTCCATTAAAAAGACTATTACTAGAAAGCGGGTTTTCCGTTTTGTGTTCACTTATGAACGTTTTATAAGAATCAGTATTTTTCCACCTTTTGTAATCTTTTTCGTCCTTCCACATTGTAAAGATGATATATGTATCACCTTTTTTAGGTTTGAGTAATCTAGAAGCGGTATTACCAAAGGCATTTTCAATTAAATGTTTTTTATTTTTATACCCGTATTCAAACACGGGCTTACCCTCATCTGAAATAGGAATATTGTAGAAAACGACAAATCCACAGTTTTCGAGCTCACCATTCCTATCGAGCACTTCATATTTTCTTGGAGCACCAAAAATAGATTTTTTCTCCGTTTCATGGATTAAGAGTGAGTTCTGGGCATTTTGCATTAAAATGATCTTTTCATCTTTGTATTTGTTAAATATTTTTTCTAAAAAATCATATGTGCCTGTTGTAATGTAAAAATTCAATTTGAATCACCTCACTATCATTATATCCATTAGAAATTATAAAAGTATAGTATAAATGATAGAAAATTCTAACATTATTACATTTTCCTTCACACAAAAAGGGAGAATTTATGACATTTCCACTAGCAAACTATACAACACTCATGAAAAAGTCTATAGTGATATCAGACTATAATGAAGATAGAATTAGATATTTTTTCTTTTAAAAATTTTGTTATACAATGGGGAAAGATTGTTTTGAAAGGTGGACATTTAATACATGAGTAAAATAACGAATGATACCCTTTTGAAGGCGGCAAAGGGTGAAAAAACAAGCCATGTTCCAGTATGGTTTATGCGTCAAGCGGGTCGTTCTCAACCAGAATATAGGGCATTAAAGGAAAAATACTCCCTTTTTGAGATTACCCATCAACCTGAATTATGTGCATATGTAACTCGTTTGCCTGTTGAGCAATACGATGTGGACGCAGCTATTTTATATAAAGATATTATGTCACCACTGCCTGCTATTGGGGTAGATGTTGAAATTCAGTCTGGAATCGGTCCAGTCATTAATAATCCGATTCAAACTTTAGCAGATGTTGAAAAATTAGGAGAAATTTCTCCTGAAGAAGATGTTCCATATGTGCTGGATACAATTAAGCTTTTAACGCAAGAACAATTGACTGTACCGCTTATCGGATTTGCGGGTGCACCATTTACAGTTTCCAGCTATATGATTGAAGGAAGGCCATCAAAGGATTATAAAAAAACGAAAGCATTTATGTATTCAGAGCCTAAAGCATGGTTTGCATTAATGGATAAGCTTGCAGACATGACGATTACATATGTACGTGCCCAAATAAAGGCAGGAGTAAGTGCCATACAAATTTTTGATTCATGGGTTGGTGCTTTAAATGTAGAAGATTATCGAATCTTTATTAAGCCAGTCATGGAAAGAATCTTTTCAGAATTGAGAAAAGAAAATGTTCCACTTATCATGTTCGGTGTAGGTGCTAGTCATTTAGCACTTGAATGGAATGACCTTCCTATAGATGTTGTTGGACTAGATTGGAGACTTCCAATTCACGAGGCGAGGCAAAAAGGAATTAAAAAGGCAGTGATGGGGAATCTAGATCCAGCGATTTTAATGGCACCATGGGAAGTGCTTGAAGAAAGAACAAAAGCTATTCTTGATCAAGGAATGGAAAACCCAGGATATATATTCAACCTTGGACACGGGGTATTTCCACAAGTAAATCCGGAAACCTTAAAAAGACTAACTGCATTTATCCATGAGTATAGCGCAAAGAAATAATAAAGAGTTCTTTTTTCTATTAGGCTGTTTTCGTAAAGTTTGTTGCTTTTTTAGTGATATTTTATTAACAATCTGAGTTGATTGTAGCGGAGGGCACTTGACTCCTGCGGGAAAAAGAGGGAAGTGGGAGACCCCCGCAGGCGGTAACGCCGAGGAGGCTCCCATCCCTCCCGCGGAAAGCAAGTGTCTGGAGCGGAAATCAACGGACTAAGTTTATAGTCTAAAAACAACAATTTATACGAAAAGAGCCTTCTATTAAGATCTTTTTATATTCTTTGCGAAAACAGCCTAACAATAAAGAAAAGAGGTTAAACCGATGACAAAGAAGAAAGTGGGACTTCTAGTCATGGCATACGGGACGCCATATAAAGAAGAAGATATTGAAAGATACTATACACATATTCGCCATGGACGTAAACCTTCTCCAGAAATGCTAGAGGATTTACGTAGCCGTTATAAAGCTATTGGCGGGATTTCACCTTTAGCAAAAATTACAGAAGATCAAGCCTATGGTCTTCAAAATCATTTAAATGAGATTCAAAGCGAAGTAGAATTTAAAGCTTATATTGGTCTAAAGCATATTGAACCATTTATTGAGGATACAGTTGAACAAATGCATAAGGATGGAATCAATGAAGCGATTTCACTTGTGCTTGCCCCTCATTTCTCTACGTTTAGCGTTAAGTCTTACAATGAACGAGCAAAAGAAACAGCTCAAAAATTTGGTGGACCAGTAATTAAATCAATTGAAAGTTGGTATAAAGAACCGAAATTTATTGATTACTGGGTAGAAAAGGTTTCAGAGGCTTATGCAAATATGCCTGAGGATGAACGGAAGTCTGCTTGTTTAATTGTATCGGCACACAGCTTACCAGAAAAAATACTTCAGTATGGTGATCCGTATCCAGATCAACTTAAGGAAACAGCTGATTTAATAGCAAGTAAGGCTGGTATTAAAGAGTATGCAATTGGATGGCAAAGTGCAGGCAATACTCCTGATCCATGGCTTGGCCCTGATGTACAAGATTTAACTCGTGATTTATTTAACGAAAAAGGATATAAGGCATTTGTTTATGTGCCGGTAGGATTTGTTGCTGAACATTTAGAAGTTCTTTTTGATAATGATTATGAGTGTAAGGTAGTAACAGATGAAGTTGGTGCCACTTATTATCGACCACCTATGCCAAATGCCAGACCAGAGTTTATTGACGCATTGGCTGAGGTAGTCTTAAAGAACTTGAAAAATAATTAACATACTATAGCATCAGGGTACCTTCCCTGATGTTCGTTTATTATAAAGCCTTTACAGTAAAAAGAATTTTCAGCCAAAGAAGGTGAAACTTTGTGGAGGGAGAAAAACAAAAAGTAGTTATAGTTGGTGGCGGGATCACTGGTTTAACTGCTGCATATTACTTACAAGAAGAGATAAAAAAGAAAAACTTACCGATAGAATATAAACTAATTGAAGCTTCCAGAAGATTAGGAGGAAAGATTCAAACGATACATAAAGACGGATTTCTTATCGAAAGGGGTCCTGAATCATTCCAAGCAAATAAAAAAAGTATTTTAAAATTAGCTGAGAAGGTTGGAATGCAAAATCTTTTAGTTCACAATGCATCTATGACATCCTTTGTGGTGGCAAATGAAAAGCTTTACTCAATTCCAAACGATGTAAGTGTGGGAATTCCAAGACAAATATCACCATTCATTGCGACGGGATTATTTTCTTTGGCTGGAAAAATGAGGGCGGCAGCAGATTTTCTACTCCCACGTTCAAATGAATCTAGAGATCAATCACTAGGGAAATTTTTTCGGCGCAGGTTCGGAAATGAAGTCGTTGAAAATTTAATTGAACCGCTGCTTTCAGAAATTTATGCTGGAGATATCGATCAAATAAGTTTAATGTCAACTTTTCCGCAATTTTTTGAAGTTGAAAAAAAGTATCGGAGCTTGCTAATCGGAATGAAAAAAACATTTTCTCATGAAGATGAAAATGGATCCAATGGTTTTCTAACTTTTAAAAATGGTTTAGAATCATTTGTCGAATCAATAGAAAAGGAATTAGAAGCTGATTCAGTAATGAAGGGAATTCGGGTTCAGTCTATAGTCAAACATCCAGAGAAAAATGTCTATCATATTTCACTGAATGATGGGGAAAAACTTCAAGCAGATAGTGTGATTGTCGCACTTCCACATTATTTGTTGCCGGATTTATTTTCTAATGATCATTTATTCGCCCCGTTTCGAAACTTTCCCACAACGTCCGTAGCCACAATTGTTATGGCCTTTCCAGAAAATGCTATTAAACATGATATTAATGGAACTCGTTTCGTTGTTTCAAGAAATAGTGATTATACCATTAATGCGTGTACGTGGACACATAAAAAATGGCCGCATTCGACCCCATATGGGAAAGTATTGCTGCGTTGTTTTGTTGGTAGAGCCGGTGACGAAACGGTTGTTGATTTATCAGATGCAGAAATTGAGCAAGTAGTTTTAGATGATTTAAAAAAAGTAATGGATATAACAGAAAAACCGCTATTTACAATTGTCTCAAGATGGAAACATGCGATGCCGCAATATACGGTAGGACATTTGGACCGAATGGCTGATTTTTATGAAAATGTACGAAAAGAACTTCCAGGAATGTTTATTACGGGAAGCTCTTTTAACGGGATAAGCATTCCAGATTGTATCGAGCAAGGTGAGTCTGTGGTAAATCAAATTCTTCAATACTTGAAAACTAGTTCTAATTAGATCATAAAAAGGCTATATACCACCTGTAGGGTATGTATTCAGTGATTTCTATTCGTAGAATAATTGCCGATTGCATACCCTACAGGATTTTTTTGTATTAATAATCTGTTTTACTAAGTCAATATTAAGATATATTCAAATAAAAAATGATTTGTATATTGTAAAAAAGTGTGATATAGTAATTCAATCGAAACTGTTTGACTGTTTTCCCCTTACGGTCAAAATTAAGATATTGGGGTGAGATTTATTGGCAATTGACCGCAAACAATTAATAATCGATGCAGCAACTAAGTCTTTTTCATTATTTGGGTATAAAGCCACTACAATGGACCAAGTTGCGAAGTTGGCAAGTGTTGGAAAAGGTACAATCTATACTTTTTTTAAAAACAAAGAAGAGCTATTTGATGAAATTGTTACTTCCTTAATTAAAGAAATGAAAGCTTCTGCAGAGGAAGCAATTGATGAAAACCTTTCTTTTTCAGAAAACATGCATAATGTTTTATTTCGTATATTGGAATTTCGTAAAGAACATCAATTGACAATCAAACTCTTTCAGGAAGAAAGGGAAATGGGAACTCCCGCTGTATCTGAGGTCATTCATAAAGTCGAGACCGCAGTGTTAAATTATATTAAGGGTTTTATCCAGATAGCAATGGATAAAGGTGAGATTAACAAATGTGATCCGGAAATTACAGCCTTTATTATGTTAAAGTTGTATATTTCATTAATTTTTGATTGGGAAAAACATCATGCGCCCCTTGAGAAAAAGGAGATAGCAGATCTATTTGAGTCTTACTTATTTACAGGATTATCAATCAGATAATCCTCAAATTTTTTGTTTTAATGACCGATTTAAGAATTCAGTCAATTTATAAGAAAGGAAGTTAGAAGATGAAGCGATCACTATTTTTAGCTGAATTAAAAGAGATTGGCCGTCATCCGATGTCCTTAATACAAGTTTTGGCTATTGTATTAGTTCCGATTCTTTATGCTGGTATGTTTATTTGGGCATTTTGGGATCCATATGGTCGATTAGAAAGATTGCCGGTAGCCGTTGTAAATGAGGATAAGGGCGCAGTTATGGAAAAGGAAAAAATCGCCATAGGTGATAATCTAATAGATAATCTTAAAGAAAATAAGAGCATGGATTTTCATTTTGTTAATAAAAAGAAAGCATATAATGGTTTAGATAATCAGAAGTATTATATGGTAATAGAAATTCCAGAAAATTTTTCTGAAAATGCAACGACATTGCTGGATAAAAAACCAAAACAGTTACAATTAAAATATGTGCAAAACCAAAGTGCAAACTACACATCATCAAAAATTGGCGAATCAGCAATGACGAAAATAAAAGATGAGGTATCAAAAGAAGTTTCTGCCACCTATGCTGAACAGATGTTTGATGTCGTTAAAAAAATGGGTGACGGATTTACCGATGCAAGTGAAGGTGCATCAAAACTAAATGATGGTGCAAAACAATTAGGTGATGGAACAAAAGAATTAAAAGATAACCTTGAAACATTGGCGAAAAGTGCTGTGACGTTTAATGGCGGTGTTAAAGAGGCTGATTCTGGTGCGGGTGAAATAGTAAAAGGTTCTACTGATTTAAGCGATGGGTTAAATCAGCTGAATAGTGGAAGCAATGAGTTATATAAAGCTTCTAAAGACATGCAAAATGGAACGAATGAATTAACGAAGGGAATTAATCAAGCAGGTCAAGGGTTGGAACAGCTGAATGAAGGATTGCCAGAATTAGTTAATGGCACACAAAAAGTTCAAGGTGGGCTTAAGCAGTTTAAAAATGAGCTCCCTCCAGCAATAGCTAAATCCTTTACTTCTCAATTAGGAGAAAGTGCTAAAACATTAAATAGTGGAATGGATCAGCTTCAAACTAAGTTAGAGGCAGGGCTTTCATCACAAATTGCTAAACAGGTGATAGATCAGCAAACATTACAGATGAATCAATTATTTGCCTCCCTTGAAGGTAAAGTAGATCCAGAGGTTTTAACTCAATTAAAAACTCAAATGGCTGCTAATGCTGAAGAGCAGGCAAAGAATTTGGAAAGTCAGCTCTCACAAGGCATTCATAAAGGAATGGATCAAGGATTTACTGCATTTAAAACAGAAGTAAATAAGCAAATGACTGGTAATTCAGATCAAATTGCCCAACAAATTAAAAAACAAACAGATCCACAATTTGATCAATTAATTTCCGGAGTAACAACGATCAATAAGAATCAAGTGAAAGTTCAAAAAGGAATTGAACAGTTAACAAATGGTTCTGTATTATTAAGCAACGGGGCTGCAAAGCTTCAAAAGGGGCAAAATCAATACATTGATAGTCTCGGACTATTTAACACTAAAATGGCTGAAGCATCAAAAGGAGCAGAGCAATTATCAAAAGGTGCGGAAAGCTTGAATGATGGATTAAATCAACTTGCGGACGGGTCTGCAAAAATTGAAGACGGAACACAACAGCTTGCAGGTGGATCTAAGAAATTAAATGACGGTACAAAAGACTTAAAAGACGGCACGAAAGAAATGAAAGACAAATTAACTGATGCTTCAAAAGATGCCGGTTCTGTAAATGGAACTGACAAACAATATGACATGATGAGTGATCCAGTTGATCTTGATAAAGGAACGATTAATAAAGTTCCTAACTATGGAACAGGGTTAACTCCATATTTCTTGTCACTCGGATTGTTTGTTGGTGGTTTGTTATTAACAATTATATTCCCACTTCGTGAGCCTGCTGTAGAACCGAAAAATGGGTTTTCATGGTTTATCGGTAAATATGGAATTATGGCTTTAGTAGGTATTTTACAAGCATTGGTCGCAGTATGGATTATTGTTGGCTGGATAGGTGTAGATGTGAAGAGCATTCCACTATTTATTGTGGCTGCAATCATTACAAGTCTAACATTCATGGCCCTTATTCAATTTTTAGTTACTTTACTTGATAATCCTGGGCGTTTTATCGCGATCATTATTTTAATACTTCAATTAACTTCAAGTGCAGGAACATTCCCGCTTGAGCTTCTTCCAAAAGTATTAAAACCGATTCATGAAGCATTACCTATGACTTATTCATTACAAGCCTTTAAGGCAGTGATTTCAAATGGAAACTATACAGTGATGTGGCAAAATCTTGGTGTTTTAGCGATTTACATGATTAGCTTCTTAGTTATAACACTTGTATATTTTATATTTAAGTCAAAAAGAAAAGATAAAATGGTAGCCAATGAAGAGGTTACAGTATAAAAAAAGAGAGCTGAAGCTTTTAATAAAGCTTCAGCTCTTTTTTATAAAAGGATTTTAGCGCAGCGCTTTTATATCTTTAACGATTTCGTCTAATGGAAATCCATTTGAGGTAGAATAATCCTTTACAACTTCCCCATCTTTATTGAAAAGGAAAAACTTGGTGTCATGGACAACCTGTGTATCATTTTCAGGCTTTTTAATCCACGCTTTAAAATTATCCATCCCAAATTTTTCAATTTTTTCTTGTGAATATCCAGTAAGTAAATGCCATGAAGAAAAATCTGGTTCGAAATGTGAGGCATATGTTTTTAAAGCAACCGGTGTGTCGATTTCTGGATCGACACTAAAGGAAACAAAATTTACATCATCATAGCCCTTTTCTTTTATAGCCTTTTGCAAATCACCCATATCTTTTGTTAGCTGTGGACAGACGGTTGTGCAGCTTGTAAACATGAAATGAGCTACCCAAACCTTTCCTTTTAAATCTTGAAGACCGAATTTCTTTCCACTTTGATCAGTGAACGTAAAATCTTCAATTTTATCGCCACTTTTCTTTACATTAGAACATGCACTAAGACTAAATAATATAACTGCAACTATCAATATTAATGATAGACGAAAATGTTTCACAATTGGAACCCTCCAATTATTATGTATTTTATTGTTTCATTATAAATGATATTTAAGGACAATAATATTGAATTACTTATTTTTCGATAAATATACATAATTAACAAAGCCAATATGAAAAAATGAGAGAAATGGAGTATAGTAAAATTGATAACGAATTTCAATTGAATTATAATTTAGGAGTGATTTTTATGAAGCTAACCGTTATCGGTCCTTGGGGTGGTTATCCAAAGGTAAATTCAGCAAGCTCTGGTTATTTACTCGAACATGATGGGTTTCACCTGTTGATGGATTGTGGGAGTGCCGTACTTTCTAAACTCCAGAAATATATAAAACCAGAAAAATTGGATGCGGTTATCATTTCCCACTATCATCCTGATCATATTGCTGATATCGGTGTATTACAACATGCCTTAATTATCAGTAAATATTTGAACAACAATATCAATACCCTTCCAATTTACGGACATAATGAGGACAAACATGGTTTTCAATCATTATTTTTTGATGAAGTATCCGTAGGTGTGGAATATAAAGAAAATCAAGAATTACATATCGGTCCTTTTAAAGTTACGTTTTTAAGAACTAAGCATCCCGTACCATGTTTTGCGATGAGAATAGAGGCTGGTAATCAAATATTGGTTTATACTGCTGATTCATCCTATTTAGACTCATTTTCTTCCTTTGCAGCAGATGCAGATATTTTGTTGTGTGAGTGTAATTTGTATGGTGATATGGATGGTTCAGCAGCTGGGCATATGACTAGCTTTGAAGCGGGTGAAATAGCACAAGTTGCTGGGGTGAAACATTTAATTCTTACCCATTTGCCACAGTATGGGAATTTGGAGCAATTAAAAACAGAAGCAGCTGCAAAGTTTTCTGGTAACATTCAATTTGCAGAGGAATCATTAATTATGGATTTGTCTAATTAAAATAAATAGGAGGAGTTACTTCACATGCTTTTTATAGATAATAATGGGATCACAGATCCACAAATCAATTTAGCAATTGAAGAATATGCATTAAATAACTTAGATATTAATGAAACTTATCTTTTATTTTATATTAACCAGCCTTCGATTATTATTGGAAGAAATCAAAATACAATTGAAGAGATTAATACAGAATACGTTGATAAAAATAATATTATCGTTGTACGACGACTTTCTGGTGGTGGTGCTGTTTACCATGATTTAGGAAATCTAAACTTTAGCTTTATTACGAAAGATGACGGTGAAAGCTTCCATAACTTCTTGAAATTTACTCAACCGGTCATCGAAGCGTTGAAAAAGCTTGGTGTAAATGCAGAGCTAAGCGGTCGCAATGATATTCAGGTTGGAGGACGAAAAATTTCTGGTAATGCCCAATTTTCAACTAAAGGCCGTATGTTCAGCCACGGTACGTTAATGTTAGATTCAGAGATTGAAAACGTTGTTTCGGCTTTAAAGGTTAAAAAAGATAAAATTGAATCAAAAGGGATTAAATCTATTCGCAGTCGAGTGGCAAATATTTCTGAGTTTTTAGATGAAAAATTAACAATGGAAGAATTCCGTCAATTATTATTAAGCTATATCTTTGGTGGAAGCGAAAACATTCAAGAATATAAACTAACTGATGAGGATTGGGAAAAGATTCATCAACTTTCAAAAGAACGGTATCAAAACTGGGATTGGAACTATGGTAAATCACCGAAATTTAATCTGCAGCATACACATCGCTTCCCAGTTGGTGGAATTGATGTACGATTAGAAGTGAATAAAGGAATCATTGAAAACTGTAAAATATATGGTGATTTCTTTGGTGTCGGAAATGTTGTTGACATTGAGGGCAAGCTTACAGGTATCCGTTATGAGCGTTCAGAGATTGAGAAAGCTCTAATGGATATAGATGTAAAGCATTATTTTGGAAACATTACAAAAGAAGAATTAGTTGAATTAATATATTAAAAGTAAACGCCTTTTAAACGCCTTTTCTAAGGCGTTTCTTCTTTATATATTTTTTAGTAAGGCTTGAATCCCTAATTTTCTTTCTATATAATATATTTAGAAAATTATTATGAATGATTGTTCATTCAGAAAGGGGAGGGGAATATGAATTTATCTTCACAATTAAAAAATATAGCAAAGGAACATGCAGACAAACCTGCTTATTATTTTATGGATCAACCTGTTTCCTATGCTGATTTTGATGGTACTGTTACAAAGTTTGCAAGTGGTTTAAAGCAATTAGGGGTAAAAAAAGGGGATCATATTGCGCTACTTCTTGGGAATTCTCCACACTTTGTCATTGCATTATATGGAGTGATGCGATTAGGAGCTACTGTTATTCCGATTAATCCAATTTATACTCCTGGAGAAATAAGTTACATACTTAAAAATGGGGATGTTAAAGCTGTTGTTGCATTAGATTTATTCGTTCCATTAGCTGAAAAATTGAGTTCAATGCTTCCGAATGTAGAGACATTTATCATTTGTGAATCAGATCCAACAAAAAAAGTAGAACTTAATCAAAACTTAAAAATGAATTCGTTTTCAGAGATGATTGCTTCTGGAGATATTGCTTTTGAAGGACCGGATTTATTAGAAGATGATGTCGCTGTTATTCTTTATACATCAGGAACAACAGGCAGACCTAAGGGTGCGATGCTAACCCATAAAAATCTTTTTTCAAATGCCAAAGATACCGGAGAATATTTGAAAATGAACAGCATAGACAGAATAATAACGACTTTGCCGATGTTTCATGTTTTTAGCCTGACTGTAGCTGTTAATGCACCGCTCATTAGTGGTTCTACATTATTAATTGTTCCGAAATTTAGTCCGAAGGAAATTTTTCGATTAGCAAAAAAATATAAGGCAACTGTTTTTGCTGGTGTCCCAACAATGTATAATTTTTTGTACCAGTATCCCGAAGGAAATCCAAGTGATATTTCATCATTACGTCTCTGTATTTCTGGGGGATCATCACTTCCAGTTGCTCTATTGAAAAACTTTGAAAAGAAATTTAATGTCCTTGTGTCAGAAGGCTACGGACTGTCTGAAGCATCACCAGTCACATGTTTTAATCCATTAGATCGTCCCAGAAAACCGGGCTCAATCGGAACAAACATTTTAAATGTTGAAAACAAGGTTGTAAATGAGATGGGAGAAGAGATCCCAGTTGGTCAAGTTGGTGAACTTGTTGTTCGCGGACCAAATGTGATGAAAGGATATTATAAAATGCCTGAGGAAACAGCTGTTACAATTCGGGATGGTTGGCTTTACACTGGAGATTTAGCACGGATGGATGAAGAAGGGTATTTTTTTATTGTCGATCGTAAGAAAGATATGATTATAGTTGGAGGCTTTAATGTTTACCCTAGAGAGGTAGAGGAAATACTTTACGAACATCCTGAAGTAGTGGAAGCTGCAGTAATTGGTGTACCAGATCCTGAGCAAGGTGAAGCAGTTAAATGTTTTGTGGTCCGTAAAAATCCATCCCTGACAGAAGCGGAACTGATTGAATACTGTAAACAGCATTTAGCTAAATACAAACTTCCAAAAACTATTGAATTTATAGAAGAGCTGCCGAAAAATACAACAGGAAAAATATTAAGAAGAGCATTAAAAGAGCAAATGCTGCAAAGTTAATAATAGACTGCAGAGAAAATGCAGAAGTTAAGCTGTATTTTCTTTTAAATAGTAATATTTGAATATTGAAACTATTCGATTGTGGAAGGGTTTTCAATAGCTTTAATTGAAATTATTGAGTGGAATAGGGGGGATATTATGGAGAATATTTTGTTAAACGTGAAAAACTATATTGCCTATGTCACACTTAACCGTGCTGAGGCAATGAATGCTTTTAATTATGATACACTTTGTGAGCTTGCTAATGTAGTCGAATCACTAAGAACCAATTCGGAGGTTCGTGTAGTTGTTTTCGGTGGAACTGGTGAAAAAGCCTTTAGTGTAGGGGCTGATTTAAAGGAACGAAAAACTTTGCCTGAACAGGATGTGCGTAGAAACGTTTACAAAATTGGTGAGGTTTTTGCTGCCGTTGAAAAACTGCCGCAGCCTACTATTGCCGCTATGAATGGCTATGCTTTTGGAGGCGGGATGGAGCTTGCGCTTTCATGTGATTTTCGCATTGCAGTATCTGATGCAGTAATGGGACTGACAGAAACAAGCTTAGCGATTATTCCAGGTGCAGGCGGGACTCAACGATTACCTCGATTAATTGGAGAGGCAAAAGCAATGGAACTAATCTTAACGGCTAAAAGAATGACAGCGGAAGAGGCTTATAAGTATGGAGTTGTTACAAAGGTTGTTGAGCGTGATAGCTTCATAGACGAAGTAGAAGACTTGGCAAACCGAATCCTTTCTAATGGTCCCATTGCTGTTCAACAGGCAAAATTTGCGATTAAAAATGGAATGAATGCAGATTTACAAACCGGACTTGAGATTGAAAGGAAAGCCTATGAAATTACGATTCCTACTGAGGATCGAGTAGAAGCACTGCAGGCATTTGCTGAAAAAAGAAAACCAAATTTTAAGGGGAAATAAATAAGTTTAGGGTGATCCAAGGCAAAGCGTTGTACGCTTAATGGATCCCCTTGTTTTTATTGAAAGGCAAGAAAGTATAAAATTTACTAAGGATATTTGACATGAAAAGTGTCTGCAATGTCTAGTTCCAGCGCCTATCGGCTAGCGGATTTCTCCGTCTCCTCCCTACGATAAGTCAACATCGGCTCGAGAACTACCTCACCGTGTTTCCTTTATCTCAGTCGAAGACTACGAAATCCGTACGCTAGAGCTGCGGCGCTTGCGCTTTTCTTATATAAACATAATTAAAAACCGTCTCCAAATCATCTTCTTGCGAATAATTTAAATAAATATCAAACGAATTTGCATGAGGGTGATGAAATGGATAGAAGATTTCTAAGATATTGTGCTATCGGTGACTCACTAACCGTTGGAGTTGGATCAACATGCTTTGTTAAGGGATTTATTACGAGATATTTATCGCTAACCCGAAAAACGGTTGAAATGCCTATTTTTCCTTCAATTTTTGGGAAATCCGGTGCAACATCTGGGGATATTTTAAACAATTTAAACCATCCTTTCATCTCAACAAGGGTTAAAGATGCAGAAATTATCACGATTACGGCTGGGGGCAATGATTTAATTGGTGCGGCTAAAGCATTTTTACAAAATAAAAACGAGAAGGATTTCCTCATTGCACTTGAAAATGGAAAAAAGAACTTATCAAAAATAATCAATCGAATCATGAATTTAAAGCATAGTCAGGGCCCTTATATTATTCGGATGATTAATTTGTACAATCCATTCCCTAACATAGCAGGTGCTGACAAGTGGGTCGAAGAATATAATCATAATATTGAGCGACTTGCCAATCCACCGATTATTCAAGTGGCAAACATCCATGATTTGTTTCATGGAAAGGAGAAGGAATTATTAGCTCATGATCATATTCATCCGAATAATAAAGGTTATTTGATTATTGCCAACGCACTTTTTCAGTTAGGCTATGAGCCGCTAATAGGAATCAAATAATCACTGATAATCGGATATCACAGTATTTATTTGTTGTGATATCCGATATTCGCTTACTTTAATTAACAAATATTCTAGGATAAAAATGGGTATATTTTTAATAATAGCCTTTTACTATGAATAAAAAATTAGAGATGTTTGTTCTATTTTAATGAAATGACTTCTACATTTATTAAAGAGGGACAAGGAGGGAGGAATAACTTTGTTAAGAAAATGGACTTTTCGTGCGGTGATGGCCTATTTACTATTTGGACTTGCTATCTATGTTTACCTTTTTTACTTAGCTGGAAATGCCATTCCGGCTCAATTTAAAGGAACAAGTGTCGATCCTGCAACCTTTTTAAATAGCAGGGAATTAATGCTTAGTGAGGAATACTCCAAAATCCGCAACCTATTATTTTTCATTTCAACACCTTATGAATGGTTATTTTATTTTTTAGTTCTTATTTTTGGTATATCTAAAGGGTTTGAAAACTGGGCGAAAAATACTTCAAAATATCATGGCATACAGACAGCAGTATATTTATTTTTACTTTCGCTCCTATCTTTTATTGTTACCTTTCCATTAAGCTATATTTCCTATCGTTTTTCAAAAGCCTATAATATTTCTACACAATCTTTTTCATTATGGATGAAAGATGAAGTGATCGGTTTTTGGGTTAATTTTATTGAAATGTTTATTATTGTTGCTGTTTTATATTGGTTAATGAAAAAATTCAAAAAAAGATGGTGGATACCAGCATGGCTGCTTTCTATTCCATTCATGGTTTTCATGATGTTTATTCAACCTGTTGTCATTGATCCTTTATACAATGACTTTTATCCTTTAAAAAACAAAGAATTAGAAACAAAGATACTAGCATTAGCCGATAAAGCAAATATTCCGGCTGAGCATGTGTATGAAGTTAATATGTCGGAGAAGACAAATTCTTTAAACGCATATGTAACGGGAATTGGTTCGAATGCCAGAATTGTTTTATGGGATACCACCTTAGATCGTCTCAATGAAAAGGAAATTCTTTTTATCATGGCACATGAGATGGGACATTACGTGGAGAAGCATATCTATTTTGGTATTGCGGGATATATTATTTTAACTGGGGTGGGCTTGTGGTTAACATCCATAATTATAAATAGAATGGTAAGGAAAAGAGGGAATGAACTAAAAGTGACGGGGGTTTCAAACTTAAGCTCTTTTCCATTATTTTTACTGATAACATCCATTTTACTATTTGCAGCAAGTCCCTTTACAAATTGGGTATCACGTTATGAAGAAACTCGGGCAGATCGTTACGGAATAGCAATGACACAAGATAAAAAAGCTGCTGTACAAACGTTTCAGGATTTAACAAAATCAGGACTTAGTCAAGTTGACCCTCCAATATTAGTGAAAATTTTTCGCTATGATCATCCTACGATGCTGGACCGAATTATGATGGTAGAGCGATTTAAGGAATAATAGTAGACTTTTATAGCGATAAAGAACTAAAATAAGAAAAACCCTCTGACCAACATTTTTGTCAGAGGGCTTTTCTTTATGATCCAAATTGTTTTTCTATTTCCCTTAATTCATTTGTTAATAATAAAAAGGCATTTTTGTCTCTAATGTCCAGTGCTATATCAATCTTCTTTACTATTTGTTCCTTCCGCCTCGTTAAAAGGATTTCATTTAAAATCATTTCTGAATATATTTCCGCCATGAATTTTTCATTTTTGATTTGTGTCATCGCATATGCCTTAACCATCTCTGTGTAGGATTTTTTATTTTCCATCGATGATCACCCTCTATACTTTTTCTTATTATAAGGGAATTTACACAAAAAGTCAATTGAATAATTATAATATTCAGATACTTAAAGTTTTAAATTTTTTTATTTTTTAGAAAAAATAGTACCAAAATTGGAAATCTATGTTACAATATGGTTGTATTCCCCGATTTTTGTTGAAAAGGAGAGAAAAGAATGTCAGAAAAAGAAAGAATGATAGAAGAATATGAGATTTCTCCATATACAATGGCTATTTTGCCAATTACGTATGGATCAAAACTGTATTCAGAGATATGGGAATTAGAAAATCGATTCATCTCCCCCTTTAAACCACTTGACATTGTAAAGAAAAGCTGTGAGTATTTTGGATCGTCCTACGAAGGAAGAAGAAATGGAACTAGGCGTCTCATAGGTGTTACACACAAAGCCCCTATCATGCTGGATTCTTATACTTCAAGCTTTTTGATCCCAACAACATCACCAATGAATCCTGATTGCATTTGGCTGTTACTTAATCATGTACACCACCACGAAAAATCATCTTCAAATAACACCTTGGTTACTCTTCGTAATAATCAGACTTTGGAAATACCAATCTCCTTAAGTTCATTCACAAATCAATTACAACGTGCAGCACAACTTAGACTGAAATATTATCAGCATATTGAAAACATGGATAATAAATATAAACGTACTGGTTTTTATTTGAATATGGAAGCTTCGGAACAAAAAAGAGATTATGAATTTAAAAGATTTTTTTCCGAATAAGTAAATAAAAGCTGCCTCATAAAAGGATCTGGTTCCAGTGAGGCAGCTTTTAAGCCTTTTTTGCATGTCTAGCTCCAGCTGATCAAGGTGTTTGCGCTTTTCTTGTTATAGAAGGAGGTTGGAATCTTTGGAATAAATAATACATCATTAATTCCTCTGTTCGATTACGAAGCCGAGGATTAAAATAATTGTGCTGCTCTTCATATCCTTTGTATAAAAACATGTACATGGTAAAAGTATCATCCGATTTAATTTTTTCTACTTTAATTTGTTGTTGTCTCATATAACGTTTGACATCAGCTAATTCTTTTTGGATGGTCCTCATCGTTTCTTCGATCCAATCAGTATAAGGCTTTTTAAGTTTAAAAGGACTATTTTCAATAATTGTTAAATCACGGTTCAATATAATTAGGAGCATCGGCAAATAAATCGCTTGCTCAATAATATTTCGGTCGTTTTCAGGTATCTTTGTCATCCGAAAAATCCCTCTTTCTTCTTAAAAAGAACATTTGTTCGTATAAATATTTTACTAATGAATGATGATAATTTCAAGTTAATTATTATGACTAGTTTCTCCAAAAAAAACAAAAAAATTGAAAATTTATTGCAGGTAAAATGTTTTGGGTGTCGAAATACTTAAGAAAGCAATTAATTTTTGTAAAAATGCAATATTACATGGAAGGTGATAACGATGGAAAAAAAATTGGGCATCCAAACAGAAGATTTATATCAGTTGAAATCTGTTGTTGATCCACAGCTTTCTCCGAATGGGGATGAAGTTGTTTATGTGCAAACACATATTGATCAAGAGAAAAAGGAATACGTCTCGAATTTATTTTACATAAATTTAAATGATAAACAGCCAAAACAATGGACATATGGGGATCATCGAACAAATACACCCCGCTGGTCTCCAAATGGAACTGTGCTAGCTTTCGTCTCTACGAGAGATGGTAAACCACAAATTTATGTTCTTTCTAAATTTGGCGGTGAGGCTAAGCAAGTGACATTTTGTAAAAATGGCGTACGAAATCCAGTTTGGTCTCCATGTGGAAAGAAATTAGCTTTTTCAGTTGTATTAGGGGAAGAAGAAACTATCGAGACCCGAACAAAAGCCGAAAAGGAAAAAGAAGAAGAGTTAAAGCCGCTTGAAGTAGAAAAAATGAAATATAAATCAGATGCAAGTGGGTTTTTAGATCTTACTCAACATTCACATATTGGATTAGTAAATTTGGAAACTGGAGAAATAGAACAGTTAACAACAGGTGAACATCACTACTCACTTGAATCTTGGTCACCAGATGGAAAATATATCGCGTATTCAGCCGATTTATCAGAGGATCGCGATGTATCGTTTATTTCAGATATTTATTTATTCAACCTTGAAACGAAGGAATCTATTTCAATAACAAAAGGAACAGGCGTTTTTTGGCAAACATCATGGTCACCGAATAGTCGTTATTTAACATTCCTTGGAAGTGAGCAGGAATTTAAAAACGCCACACATAGTAAGGTATGGATCTATGATTTAGATAATAAAGAGCTTAGCTGTTTTACAAGTGAAATTGATGCACCTGTTGGTGATTATGTTGTTGGCGATTTTCAACAAGGAACTGTTACTCCAGATGTACAATGGGCGGAAGATAATCAGAGTTTTTATTTCATGGTTTCCGATCATGGCAACACAATTATCTATTACGGAAATGTGTCAGGTGAAATTTATCCAGCATTACATGAACAACAATATGTATATGGCTTTTCCTTAAATCCTAATACTCATCATGCAGTGGTAGCAATTAGCACTCCTACAGAGCCGGGTGAACTATACTCTGTTAATTTGCAAAATGCAGAAAAAGATCAGTTAACCTTTGTGAATGAAGAATTTTTGAAAACAAGGGAGCTTTCAAATGTTGAACCGATCGAATTTGAAAGTGCGGAAGGCTGGAAGGTGCATGGCTGGCTAATGAAGCCAGTTGGATTTGAAGAGGGGAAAAAATACCCGCTAATTCTAGAAATACATGGCGGGCCGCACGCGATGTATGCCAACACTTATTTTAATGAATTCCAAATTCTTGCAGCACAAGGTTTCGCGGTTCTATATGTGAATCCACGAGGAAGTCATGGATACGGGCAAAAATTTGTCGATGCCGTTCGTGGAGACTACGGTGGGAATGATTATAATGATTTAATGAATGCTGTTGATTATGTTTTAGATCAATATGACTTTATCGATAAGGAACGCTTAGGGGTAACTGGTGGAAGCTATGGCGGGTTCATGACCAACTGGATTGTCGGTCATACGAATCGATTCAAAGCAGCAGTTACTCAACGCTCGATTTCAAATTGGATTAGTTTTTATGGTGTGAGTGATATTGGCTACTATTTCTCCGAGTGGCAAATTCTCGCTGATTTAAATGACATTGAAAAGCTTTGGAAGCATTCACCACTCGCATATGCTAAAGACATTGAAACACCGTTATTAATACTTCATAGTGAAAAAGACTATCGATGCCCAATTGAGCAAGCAGAACAATTATTTATTGCACTAAAGCATCAGCAAAAAACAACGAAGTTTATCCGTTTCCCTGAATCGAATCATGAGCTTTCGAGAAGCGGCAAGCCACACTTGCGTATGAAACGTTTAGACTATATTAAAGATTGGTTTTTACAATACGTCTAAAAAATTCATTATTTGAAATCTGAGAACTCCAGCTATTTGGAGTTCTTTTTGTATTTGCTTATAAAAAATCGATTATTTATGTTAAAATATTTTAAAAACTCTAATATTTCTAGTGCGAGGAGGTGAGAGGATGAACGAGTCTTTTCCAATTGTTGAAACAAAGTTAACACCACCAATGATTAAGAAAATTTATTTGCGAAGATCCTATCTTATGAAGAAGCTTCGAACAGTAACAAACTATCCTTTAACGATCATTCATTCTGGTGCAGGGTACGGTAAAAGTACAGCATTAAGCCTATTCATTCATGATTTTAAGCCTAATTTTTGCTGGTATACGATATCAGCTAATGATGACGATGTGATTCCATTTATCACCTATATTATTTATTCATTGAAAAAGCGCTACCATGATTTTGGACGGGGTCTCATGGATTACATGATGAAAATGGATAAATATATTCGTGATGAAGAAATTAACACACTCTGTGCACTCTTTATAAATGAAATTGCCAAAATAGAGAATGATACAACATTAGTGATAGACGATTATCATTTAGTCGATCACTCTTTTTCGATAAATATGTGGCTTGAAAGGGTAATAGAGCATTTGCCTTCTCAATTTCATATCATTGTTTCCAGTCGAACAAAACCAAAGTGGAATTTATTAACGAAGTGGCAAGTAACAGGCAGGCTGCTAGAAATTGAAGAGGAGCAATTAACCTTAACTCATGAAGAGGTCGAGTTACTTTTTCATGATTTTTATGGTGTCTCATTGGCACAAGATCAAGTTGATTCCATTTATAAATTAACAGAGGGATGGGTTATTGCACTTAGTATGATAGCAGAACAATTAAGTAATGGTGCTTCGGTGAATGCTATATTAAATGATCACCATTCATCAATGGAAGGACTTTTTCATTATTTAGCGATGGAGGTTTTTTCAAAGCAATCCTCTATTATACAAAGCTTCATCCAGCAGGCATCTATCTTTGACGAAATGACTCCAAAACTTTGTGACGAAGTATTAGGAATTCAAGGATCAGAATTGATGTTAGAAAAACTTGCGGATCACAATGCCTTTTTACATAAAATGATTGGTACAAATCAATATCGTTTTCATGCTTTATTTAAAGCATCGGTTGAAAGAAAATTTAAGGAAGAACAGGATCAGCTATATAGGGAGCTTCACGCAAGAAGTGCCAGATATTATGAAGGTATAGGTGGCTGGGAACAGGCAATTTCTCATTATGAGAAGATTCAACACTTTGAAGCGATCGGAGCATTGCTTGAAAAACGGGCTTCTGAAATGGTGCAAAAAGGAAAATTAGAAAGCCTGTATGAACGGCTTAAACAACTACCTAATGAGGTGAAAGATCGATATCGCTCATTATGGTTGTATGAAGGGGAAGTGCTTCGCTATCTCTCATACTATGAAAAAGCAAAAAATTGCTTCCAGCATTTAATCGAGCAATCGAAAATAAAAGAGGAATGGATATTCGTTGGTCAAGCATATGAAGGAATTGCCCAAATCTATTTAGATACGATTCAACCTGGAAAGGCGGAGCGCTACTTATATCTTGCCATCGAAGTGATGGAAGAGTATTTGGGTGATGATCATCCTGATGTAAAAAAGCTTTACTGTTTAATGGCAGAAAACTTAGTGAATTCAGGTCAAGCACTGAAGGCCGAAAAGTGGTTTAAAAAAGGATCATTAGAAGGTTATTCATTACTCGAAAATAATTTAGACGCGCGAATGTTTTTACGGACAGGCAAATTAGAAAAAGCAAAACATTCACTTGCCAAAAGGCTGCTAAGTGATGGTCGGTTTTTGCCGCAGACACATAGGGAAACAGAGATTTTATTATCGTTTATCGAAGTCTGCATGGGAAATGGCGGGGAGGCTAAACGATTAGCACAGAAAGGGATTGAACAAGGAATAAAATATAAGAATCCATTTGTCGAAGCATGTGGGTGGATGAGGCTTGGGCATGCAGCAATAATTTTAGATGAATATGATTTGAAGCTTGCTGAACAATGCTATGTCACTTCATTAAATTTAATGGAACAAGTAAATGTCCCTCGTGGTAAAGCGGAACCGTATATGGGACTTTGTATTTTGTACGGAATGAAAGGGGAGTTTGAAAGGGCCCAAGAGGTAGGAAGAATGGCCCTTTATGAAACCGAAAAGGTTCATGATCTTTGGTTATCCTCACTCATTCAATTATGTATGGGAGCAGCAGCTTATAATTGTTATAAGCTGAACGAAGCGGAATCTTTTTTGCTCAGTGCAAAGGAAAACTTTAAATATTGTGGAGATCAATATGGTTCTATGATAACCGAACTTTGGAGTGCTTTATTATACGATAAGAAAGAGGATAGCACTCTGTTTTATGATGCGATTTCATCCTTCCTCCAAGAGGTTCAACTAGGAAACTACGAATTTATCTTTTTTAAGAATACACCATTTGGACCAAATGATTTACAAACGGTTATGCCTCTGTTAATTAAGGCAAAAGAGCTGGGAATCCATCCAACTTTTACTCATAAAATTTTAAAAAAAGTTGGATATGATGAACTTGACTCACATCCAGGATATACACTGAAGGTCGTCACATTTGGAGAAATGAAGGTTTGGCTCGGTTCTCGCTTATTAGAAGATAAGGATTGGCAGCGTATGAAAGCGAAAGAGCTATTCCAATTTCTCTTAATTAGGAAAAATAAATGGTGGAGCAAGGAAGAAATTTATCAAGAATTATGGCCAGATGTAAATGAAAAAAATGTCGATCAAGAATTTAAAGTCATTTTGAATTCATTGAACAAAGCGCTTGAACCAAATCGAAAAGCTAGAGCCACTCCGTTTTATATTCAACGACAGCATAACACATATCGAATCAATCCTAAGGCAGTTATAGATTGTGATTTCGAGCAGTTCGAAGAGTGGGTTCAGCAAGGTTTGCGTGAAAAGTCAGCAGAAAAAGCAAAAGCATTACTCGAAAAAGGTTTAGATTTATATAAAGGAGATTTTTTCATCGAAAAGCAGGAAGATGTTTGGATCATGACAGAGCGTGAACGCTTCAAAACACTTTTTTTGAGAGGATCAGAGAAAATGGCGCAAGTTTATGTCCAGATAGGATTCATAGATGAAGCAATCTTTTGGTGTGATCGAATCATAAGTGTTGATTTCACTTGGGAAGAAGCCTACCGCTTATTAATGTATTGTCATTATCAAAAAAACAACCGACCACAAGCATTAAAATACTATAGAAGCTGCCAGCTGATATTGAAAAAGGAATATGGTGTAGAGCCAATGGAAGCAACGAAAAAAATGTATGAAATGATCCTGGCAGCAGATGAAATTGATGCAATGTAAAACTTTTTTAAAGACGGAATCTATTTTCGTCTTTTTTTGGTTCCGGAAAAGATTGAGGGAAACTAACATAAAAAAATAGATTAATAGAACCTCCTAAAATCTTAAGAAAACTTTAAGAAGAAATCCTATTATTATTTTTCAGTGAATCTTTTATGATATTGGTAATATTCCAATGCGGGATAAAAATGAATCAAAGGGGAGTGGGTCCTTCATGATTAAGCTTGAAAAAGCATCAGTTACTTATCATGGTAATCACACAGTACATGCATTAAAAGAAGCTTCAATTAGGATCAAAAAAGGAGAATGGGTTAGTATATTGGGTCCATCAGGTTCAGGTAAGACGACTTTGTTAAATGTCATTGGTGGGATGGAAAAGCTGAGTGATGGGATGATAGAGGTCAACAATCAAAACCTTACTGCTATTTCTGAGAAGGAATTGCAGGAATATAGAAGAAACAAGATAGGATACATCTTCCAAAATTATCGCTTGTTTGACCAATTTTCTGTACTAGAAAATGTCATGATTCCTCAATGGCCATATCAACCAAGAAATAAAATCGAGAATAAAGCCATTTCACTTTTACAACAACTTCAAATGAGTCATAGAATGCACCACTTACCTGGTGAACTATCAGGTGGGGAAAAGCAGCGAACAGCGATCGCAAGGGCATTATTACATAATCCTAATATCCTTTTATGTGACGAACCGACAGGAAATTTAGATGGAGAAAACCGGGAAAACATTCTGGAAGTATTAAAGCGGCTTCATGAAAATGGGATGACCATTCTTCTAGTTACCCATGATTTAGAGGTAGCCAAAAATGGTTCACGACAATTAAAAATTCGTGATGGAATTGTACAGGAGAGGGTAGATTATGAAACAACTAATCTTTCATAGTTTAAAAAGAAAAAAAACTACAAGTCTTCTTTTCGTTATAGCCTTTCTTATTATCTTGGTCATCATGCCATTATCCTCAACATCGTTGCAAGATGCACATACACAAGTGAAAACAGATATTACTTATTATTCAAGGGGAAGTTATGATCTATTAATCCGGCCTTTAGGAAGCGAGCGAGAGATAGAAAAAGAGCTGGGAATCGTTCCCGAAAATTACTTAGGCTTCGGAAATGGAGGAATCACTTTAAAACAATGGAAAGCGATTAAAAATAGGAAAGATATCGAGATTGCGGCTCCAGTTATCTCATTAGGTTATTATACCGGTGTAAATACGAATATGGGCTTGGTTCAGCCAGAGCATTCGACTAGATATTTGATTCAACATCTTACAACAGATGGAGTAAATCGATATCCAGCATCAAAAAAGTATGCTTGTATATTGCTTGAATCTCCTAAGACAATAGATGGGATTGAAAAATTTGATTCAATTTATAATGATAAGAAATTAATGAACAACTGTACTGAAGTTGCGATGGTTCCGTTGCCAACGACATATAATTTATTGGTAGGAATTGACCCAGAACAAGAAGAAGCATTGACGGGTATTTCCTTCGATAATATTGATGAGGAATATCCTTATGAAGGTTTGAGAGCAGCTTGGAAATATTCGACGAAATCTAAAGGAAAGGTTATCCCGGTTATTCAATTGGAAGAGGGAAAATCAGCAATTGAAACAGCTATAACCATTGATACATTAGATATCAATCCAGCTAAAACGAAGGAACTTCGTGTTAAGATTCAATTAGATGATAATTATTTAGAGGGAAAAGATGGTAATGGCAATGTCTATAGAAAAGGTACTGTATTTTTTTCTGAAAAATTTTATACTGAAGAATACCGTCATCTAGTTCAAGAATTATTACAATATCCTGCAGAAAAACATGTGGATTTCTCCGCTAATACAGGTTCTATAATACAGCCTTTTAATCCAAATGCAGTCGAAATTGATGAAGCAGGGAAGGTTAATGAGTTACAAGATGGAAAGCTACTCCAAAATATTACTATGAATGATGTAACACAATATTTTACATCAGGACCTTTGAAGTATGAGAAAGAAGGCAATAAATTAATTGTAAAAAAAGTAGGGGAGCATGATGGTGTTCCTATTTATCGTGACATACAAAAACATGGAACAACACTTACCGAAGCTTTAGATAAAGATGGAGATGTGCCTTTCATTATCGATCCAGTTGGTGATTTTAAAATTGGAAAAAGAAAGGAGAAGCTAGCATCAAGTCCTCTAGGTATTTATCAAATGGCACCGGTTTATTATATTGGAAATGGAAAAGATAAGAAGGTTCAAATGCAGGCAACGATTACTCCTGGAAGTTTCGTTACTTCTTCAGCAAGAGGTGTAACGAATATCAAATCTGCAGCTGCAATGAAAGGAGATAAACCAATAGACGCCATCCGGGTAAAAGTAGCTGGAATTAAAGGCTATACGAAAGAAGCTGCAAAAAAAATCGAGAACATTGCTCATGATATCGAAAAAATGGGCTTAAAAGTAACAATGGTTGCAGGTGCTTCTCCACAAAAGATGAAAGTTGATGTGGAAGGGGTCGGATTGGTCGAAGAATCATGGACAACCTTAGGTGCAGCAGGAAGTATAGTTGGTCAGTGGAACATGACTAATATGATTTTGGCTTTCTTATTTTCCTTGGTTACGATCATTTATATAATGAACCGTATGACATTCTGGCAAGTGAATAAACAGCAAGAAATGTTATTACTTTATCAGTTAGGCTGGAACAAAAAGCATATATTGCGTTTTTCAAGAAGAGAAATAAGCATTTTAATGTTTGTTGCATGGGTATTTTCTCTAGGTGTTCTTAGTGGGATTCAGCAATGGCTGCATCTTTCGAATAAAATCTATCTTTGGCAATTGGCTATTACTGTTATCTCTATCTTTTTCCTGTACTTTACGATTAGCAGAAAAACTAAGAAAACATTTAATGTAAAAATGAAGAAAAAATTAGTCCATGTTCGTGAAAAAACTTCAAATCAACCGCACAGAAAATCTTTAGTACCTATTAACTTACAGTATTTTTATCGTTTCATTCGACCACCATTTATCCAACTTTTGCTGGTCAGTACTTTATCGTCATTTGTTTATCTTTCATTAACGGAAACGGTTCAACAGACGAATGTTACGATATTAGGAGAATATATTAATCTAAAAGTAAATAATTGGCATATCTTGTTAATCGTTAGCTCGTATCTGCTCGGACTGTTTACATTGGTGGAAAGCTTAGCTTCAATTTTAATGACGAGAGAACAGGAAATCGGTATTTTTCGTTCGATAGGCTGGAAAATAAATCATATATTTAAACTTTACATGAAAGAAATAGCCCTTTGGACAGGAAGTTCCATCTTAATTGGAAATAGTATAAGTTTGATCATTTATTTGAGTTTCTATCCTTTACAATCTACAGTTTGGTTGACGATTATTGGATCATTTTTTGGATTTTATCTATGTATTTTGCTCGTATCAGCAATTGTTATCAATCGTTATTTAAAGAAAGAATTAGGAGATACATTATCTTTAAGGAGAAAAACTAAATAATATTTTTTAAATCTCCCCAAAAATAGGGGAGATTTTTTTATAGGAACAAACCAAATTTCTTAAAGACGGCACATAAATTAAAGAAAACAGCCACAAAAAGGACAACCTCAAATTCCTCTCCTGTAACTAATTTGTAACTCCTTTTTCTTACGATGGATGAAAGCAAAAAGCTTAAAACAAAGTAAGGGGGAGAAAAGGTGAGAAGAACAAAACGGTTTTCACTGTTAATTGGGGTAGTAATTGCTGTTTTGCTTTTAACGACAGCTTGTGGGTCGAATAAAGCAAATGGGGGCAAGAAGGAAGGGACGATTAAAATTGGGGTGCTTGCTTCTTTAACGGGGGCTCTTGAGTCCTATGGAAAGCAAACGAAACAAGGATTTGAATTAGGACTTGATTATGCAACAGATGGAAAGCTTGAAGTGGATGGAAAGAAAATAAAAGTTATTTATGAAGATACGGAAACAAAGCCTGAGGTTGCTGTTAAAAAAGCGACAAAGCTTCTTGAAGAGGATAAGGTGGATTTCTTAGTTGGGTCATCTAGCTCAGGGGATACACTCGCAGTTCTTCCATTAGCTGAAGAATATGAAAAAATTATGGTCGTCGAACCGGCAGTTGCTGATAGTATTACAGGTTCTGAGTTTAATAAATATATTTTCAGAACAGCACGGAACTCATCCCAGGATGCTGTTGCAGGTGCAGCGGCGATTGCAAAACCAGGAGTGAAAATTGCAACACTAGCACCAGACTATTCATTTGGACGTGACGGGGTTGCTGCATTTAAAGAAGCAGCGGAAAAGCTAGGTGCGAAAATTACACTTGAAGAATATGCAGATCCAAATGCTACAGACTTTACATCGAATATTCAAAAAATTATTAATGCAAAACCGGATTATTTATTTGTTATTTGGTCTGGAGCAAATTCACCGTGGAATCAAATTGCCGATATGAAGGTGCAAGAGAAAGGAATTAAAATTTCAACAGGTGCACCTGATATTGCAGCACTTTCAACAATGGAGCCGCTTGTTGGGATGGAAGGGTTTACTGTGTATTACAATGATCTTCCGAATAATAAAGTCAATGATTGGTTAGTGACAGAGCATAAGAAACGCTACAATAACGAAGTTCCAGATCTATTTACTCCAGGTGGGATGAGTGCCGCTATTTCCATTATAGAGGCATTGAAGAAGACTAAAGGAGATACGGACACCGACGGGCTTATTAAAACAATGGAAGGAATGAGCTTTGAAACACCAAAAGGAAAAATGACCTTCCGAAAAGAAGATCATCAAGCAATACAATCAATGTACGCCATCAAATTAGAGAAAAAAGACGGAGTTCCATATCCAGTACCTGTACTCATTCGTGAATTAACTCCAGAAGAAACAGCACCACCAATCCGTAATAAAAAGTAAGGCTTTGTTAAACAATATTGTTGTTTTTAATAAAACCCTGTATGGTATGCGTTCAGCTAGTTTTACTTCGTAAAGAAATCGCTTCACACATACCATACAGGTCATATTATCAACAATAACCATTAACAAAGCCAAAAATAACAAGAAGAAACCTGCTGCTAAGTGACCTGGTAACTAGGTACCAGGTCACTTACTCCTAAATTTATAAGGTGGTGAAGGAATGAAGCCTATTTTAGAAACGAAAAATTTAACGATACAGTTTGGCGGTCATACAGCGGTGAATAATGTAAGTTTAACAATTGCTGAGAAACAATTTAAGTCGATCATTGGTCCGAATGGGGCAGGAAAAACTACTTTTTTTAATTTACTGAGCGGTCAGTTAACTCCAACAAAGGGAGGGATTTTTTTAAAAGGGGAAGAGATTACATCCCTATCTCCTGCCATGAGAACGAGAAAGGGCATTGGACGTTCGTTTCAGATTACCAATGTTTTTCCTAATTTATCTGTGTTAGAAAATGTGCGTTTGGCTGTGCAATCTCAAATGGGAATACGCTATCAAATGTTCAGGCATTTTCGAAAATATAATGATGTCACTGAAAAATCCAAGCAATTGCTTGAATTAGTGATGCTTGGGAATAAAGCTGATTTTCTTGCGAAAAATCTAGCTCATGGTGAAAAGCGAAAATTAGAGATTGCGATGTTACTAGCATTAGAAACAGAAATTTTACTATTAGATGAGCCGACAGCTGGTATGTCATTGGAAGAAGTACCTGCCATTCTAGAGGTGATTCATAATATTAAAAAACAAGGAACGAAAACCATTATTCTAATTGAACACAAGATGGATATGATTCTTGATTTATCAGATACAGTCATGGTGTTGTTCAATGGCTGTTTGCTAGCCGATGGAACACCAACAGAAATTATGGAAAATGAAACCGTTCAAACAGCCTATTTAGGAGGTTTATATGATGGAAGTATTGCTTAAGGTGAAGAACCTCCAAACCTATATTGGACAATACCATATTCTTCAAGGTGTATCATTTGAGGTTCGCAAGGGTGAAGTAACGGTTCTATTAGGGCGTAATGGTGCTGGCAAGACAACAACACTAAGAAGCATCATGGGACTGAATCCGCCTTCCCAAGGAAAAATAATTTATGATGAACACCAAGAAATTCAAGGTCTGCCAACCTATAAAATTGCAAATCTTGGAATAGGTTATGTGCCAGAAGATCAGGGAATATTTGGTCAGCTTTCTGTTGAAGAAAATATGAAGGTAGCCATGAAAAAGCAAGATGAAGAAACATTAAAACGTATGGATTGGATTTTAAACCTTTTTCCGGATTTAAAAAAGTTTTGGAAAAAGCCTGGTGGACTATTAAGTGGCGGACAAAAACAAATGCTCTCAATCGCACGTGCCTATTTAAATGATAATCAGTTGCTGCTAATAGATGAACCTAGTAAAGGATTAGCACCTATTGTCGTTGAGAAGGTAATGGAATCGATTCAAGAAATGAAAAAACAAACGACCATCGTTTTAGTTGAACAAAATTTTATGATGGCCAGCACAATAGGTGATCGTTTTTACATTATAGATGATGGAAAAACAGCCTATTCTGGTTTAATGAATCAATTAGTAGAGGATGAGCAATTAAAGAGAAAGTATCTAGGTATAGCATAAGGAAGGAGGGCTTGAACGAGAGTGGAACTATTCATCAATTTAATCATTAATGGATTGGCAACGGGTATGCTCGTTTTTCTTCTAGCGGCAGGATTAACATTAATTTTTGGTTTAATGGACGTGCTGAATTTTGCCCATGGAGGTTTCTTTGCTTGGGGAGCTTTTAGTGGAGTATGGCTTTATTCAACGACAGGAAGCTTTCTTGTTTCCATTATTGGCGCAATGGCAACAGGACTAATTCTCGGTGCATTTACTGAAAAAATAATCATTAAGCCTGTATATGGGAATCACGTACAGCAAATTCTTATAACGCTTGGTTTGATGCTAGTTCTTTCAGAATTATTAAAAGTGGTTTGGGGGCCAAATCAAATTGTTGCAAAAGCACCGGCTTACTTGAAAGGCAGTTGGGAGCTAGGTGATATCATCATTATTAAATATCGTGCATTCATCATTATTATAGGATTTCTTATGTTTACGATCGTTCAATTAATATTAAAGAAAACAAAAATTGGTTTAGTTGTTCGTGCAGGAGTAATGAATAAAGAAATGGTGCAAGCTCTTGGAATTAATATTAAAAAGATATTTATGTTTGTTTTTATGGTTGGTGCAGCAATGGCAGCTCTTGGTGGTGTTTTAATGGCTCCTTATTCTGGTGTGATATATGCCGAAATGGGAATGGAATTTGCAATTCTAGCCTTTATTGTTGTGGTCATAGGTGGAATGGGAAGTTTCCCTGGTTCCTTGTTTGCTGCAATTTTAGTTGGGCTTACCGGATCATTTATGGCTTATTTTGTTCCGGAATTATCACTAGCAGTAAATATGCTGTTAATGGCAATCGTGTTGATTTTTAGACCACAAGGATTATTTAAGGCAAAGGGGTGAGGACATGAAGAAAATCGGAAATATCTCAACCATCGCCATGATCATTATTGGAGTAGGATTATTGGCCCTGCCATTTGTTAATGATTCCCGCAGTATGTTGATTTTGCTTACACAAATTTTTATATTTGCTATTTTTGCCATGAGCTACGATCTTTTACTCGGGTTTACAGGTATTGTTTCGTTTGGACACGCGATGTTTTTTGGAATTGGTGCTTATACGACAGGAATTTTTCTGCAAAGATTTGAACCGACAATGGGCTCATTGCTCCTCTCATTAGTCGTTGGATTTGCTATTACGATGCTGATTAGTTTTATTGTTGGCTTATTAACATTAAGACTGAAAAGTCATTTTTATGCGATGCTAACATTAGCATTCGCCAGCCTTTTTCTAGTGCTTGCTGAAAAATGGAGATCCCTTACATCTGGAAATGACGGATTTACATTTAGGGTGCCGGAAGCGCTAAAGGATAGGACAACTTTTTACTTAGTCTGTTTAATATTGATGATTGCCATTTTTCTAGTCTTAAAGAGATTTACAAATTCACCTTTAGGTCGTGTTTTAATGGCAATAAGAGAAAATGAGCCAAGAGTGGAGTCACTAGGTTTTAATCCCCTTTATTATAAAATTACCGCTAGTATTATAGCAGGGGTAACGGCTTCATTAGCAGGTTCCTTCTATGTAATGTCACTACGCTTTGTTAATACTAGTGTATTTACGATAGATACAACATTAGATGCATTATTAATGACGATCATTGGCGGGGTTGGTACCTTAATAGGGCCAATTATTGGTGCTGGATTAATTGAGTTTGCCCATCATTGGTTAAGTGAATTAGCTGCAAGTTACCCGATATTTGAGAGATGGATTATTTTCTTTGGAATTTTATATATTCTTGCTGTTATGTTTTTCCCGGCAGGAATTGTAGGAACCATTCGTGGATGGAGAGCTAGCAAGAAAAAACAAATAACAGAAACAACATCAAAAGAGAAAAAAGTAGCAGGTTAATCGGAGGGGAAAGTATGGATATCGGAATTTTGAGTACAGGGATTTATATTCCCGAGCATTTTATTTCAGGTGAGGAAATAGCGAAAAAAGCAGGAATTCCGAAAGACATTGTTGAACTGAAAATGGGAATAAAGCGGAAAACGATTCCAGGCCCCGATGATCATACATGCCAAATGGGAATATGGGCAGCGAAACAAGCAATTGAACGTGCAGCTATCGATCCGAAAGAGATTGATCTTATTATTTATATTGGCGAGGAGCATAAAGAGTACCCATTATGGACGGCAGGAATTAAGCTGCAGGAAGAGATCGGAGCACATCATGCATGGGCATTCGACATTGGTCTTCGTTGCGGGACAACGATTATGGCATTAAAGGTTGCGAAAAATATGATGCTGGCTGACCCATCTATTAACACAGTATTATTAGCGGGCGGTTACCGTAACGGTGATTTTATTGATTATAAAAATGAGAGAACGAGATTTATGTTTAATCTTGGTGCTGGGGGAGGAGCAATCCTTTTGCAGAAAGGATTGAAAAAAAACATCTTACTGGAATCTGAAATTAGGACGGATGGATCATTTTCGGAAGATGTAATCGTTACAGCTGGCGGAACAAAAAATCCAATATCACATGATGCATTAGAGAAAGGATTACTAAGACTTGATGTTCTAGACCCAGAGGGGATGAAAAGAAGACTGGAACAAAAATCAATGGATAATTTTTTGAAGGTTATTCGTGAATCACTTTATAAAAGCGGTTACACAGAACAAGATATAGATTATGTGGCGATGCTTCATATGAAAAAATCTGCCCATCAATATGTTTTACGTGAATTAGGATTGACGGAAGACCAATCTATTTATCTAGAAAATTTCGGACATATTGGCCAGTTTGACCAAATATTATCTATTGAACTAGCCGAACAAGAAGGCAAATTAAAAAGTGGAGATATTGTTGTTTTTGTCAGTGCGGGTATTGGATATGCATGGGGCGCTTCAACTATACGCTGGGGAAATTGATTATATGAGGAGGAGTAATGATGGCTATTTCAATTAAACAGGCTGAATTACCAAATGGTGAAACATTGTCTTACCGTGAACGAGAAGGAGGCAAGGACGTTCTGTTATTAGTCCATGGAAATATGACTTCTTCAAAACATTGGGATGTATTAGTGGATAAATTGGATCCGCAATATAAGCTGTATGCTGTTGACCTTCGCGGATTTGGAGGGTCATCTTATCGTAAAAGAATTAGCGGCATTAAAGACTTTTCCGATGATATTAAGCTTTTTGTCGATCAATTAGATTTGAAAGACTTTGCTATGATCGGGTGGTCAACAGGCGGCGCAGTAGGGATGCAATTTGCTGCCGATTACCCAGGTTTATGTCAGAAGCTGATTCTGTTAGCATCCGCATCCACGAGAGGATATCCTTTCTTTGGTAAGAAATTCGATGGTACTCCTAACTTAGAAAATCGACTGAGCACTATCGAGGATATAGAAAAAGATACGGGTACAATCGCTGTTCAATCAGCATATGACACTAATAATCGTGATTTTCTAAAGAACATGTGGAATCTATTAATCTATACGAAAAAACAGCCTGAACCAGACCATTATGAAGAATATGTCGATGATATGCGAACACAAAGAAATATTGCAGATATTTACCATGCTTTAAATACTTTTAATATAAGTTCACAGCACAATGGTCTAAACGACGGATCTAATCAAACGAAGGATATTAATATTCCTGTACTGGTGTTAAGGGGAGACAGGGATTATGTAGTGAATGCCGAAATGACAAATGAAATACTGGAAGACATAGGAAATAACGCGTTGTTTATCGAATTAAAGGACTGTGGACATTCTCCACTCATTGATGATTTAGAGCAACTCACAATTATAGTGGAAGACTTTTTAAATGGTAGGAGGCTTTAATAATGAGATTGAGTAATAAAGTAGCGATTATTACAGGTGCAGCTAACGGAATTGGATTCGCTGCAGCGAAGCGGTTTGCTAAAGAAGGTGCAAAGGTGGTCATTGCTGATTTTAATGAATCAGAAGGGAAGCTTAAGGAGGTTGAATTAAGAGAAGAAGGCTATGAGGCATTATTTGTACAAGTAGATGTTTCTAATAAAGATAGTGTTGATCGGATGGTTGAACAGGTGCTAAGCACATACGGAACGATTGATATTTTGATTAACAATGCTGGCATTACGAGAGATGCGATGCTAACCAAAATGAAGCAAAATGATTTTCAGAGGGTTTTAGATGTTAATTTAACAGGTGTATTTAACTGTACACAAGCTGTTGTCCCATTCATGATTGAAAAGGGGACAGGGAAAATCATTAGTACCTCTTCTGTAAGCGGTGTATATGGTAATATTGGTCAAACCAATTATGCGGCAGCTAAAGCAGCGATTGTTGGGATGACGAAAACTTGGGCAAAAGAATTAGGAAGAAAAGGAATAAACGTAAATGCAGTTGCACCTGGTTTCACTGAAACAAATATGGTTGCAAGTGTCCCTGAAAAAGTGGTTGATTCCATGAAGGCAATGATCCCATTGCAAAGATTAGGAAAGCCTGAGGATATCGCCAATGCGTATTTATTTTTAGCTTCAGATGAATCAGATTACGTAAACGGAACTGTACTCCATGTCGATGGCGGGATTATGATGTAAAGAAGCTGTTTTCCTAGAAGAATTATGCAAATAAAGATGGGACTAGTGAATGAACTAGCCCCATTTTGATTTTTGTAGAAACAAATCAAACAATGGAAGGTTCATTTTTATCCTTATCATCTCCTTCTGCATTATTAACTTCTTTTTCTAGTTTTTCATCATGAAAAGCTGAGCTGGTTTGTCCAGTAATATTGTCAAAAGGAGTATAGTAATTGTTAATACTTTTTTTCTGGATTAATCGTTTATATAAAACAATACCAATGCTAACCACTATAAATAATGAAAAAACGATTGAAACCCATAACATAATATCCATGATTCGAGCAGCCACCTTTCATTTTTTAGGCTCTTTTCTAATACTTTGTTTCTATTTGTAACAAAGTAAAAATCGGCAGAGATTTTACGCAGTAAATATCTAGTAGGATTTTTACGGTTATTTTTGCACCTATACAAAAAGTATTGGATGAAGAAAAGAGCACGAAACCAATTTAATTAAGTATTAGAGCTGTTTATGAAAAGCAACAATTTTCACCAAAACAGCCTTTTAAAAAGGATTTGTAAAATTTTCTCTTTATTTATATTCTATGTAATTACCTGTTTTCCCTTTCCTTAATGTAACTATTTTGTAACTCCGATTTTTAAAATAGTCTTAACATGTTTGAAGGGAGAGACTAGAGTGGATTGGATTTCGAAAAGAGCATCTTTGTCACCTGATAAAATAGCATTAATTGATATAGAGTACGGAACGAGTTTTACATATAGCAAATTAAATGAATGTGCGAATAGATGGGCAACGTTTTTTTTATCTAGAGAAATAAAGAAAGGGGATCGAATTGCAACAATTGCCCAAAACCAAGCAGAACTCTTTGCAATTATGTTTGCTTGCGGAAAAATCGGCGCGATTTTTGTTCCATTAAATTGGAGGCATTCGAATCATGAATTACAATATATACTTGATGATTCCTCACCAAAGATATTAATCATTAATGAACGATTTACTAATATTGTTCAAAACTTAAATATAGATCAAGTAGTTTCATTATCAGAAATAAACACTAAAAGTAACATTATTGATTTTAATTGTTCGGAAACAATTGATGATTCTGATCCTTGGTTAATGATTTATACAGGTGGAACGACTGGCAAACCTAAAGGGGTAGCTCTTACTCATCTATCGGTTGATTGGAATGCTGTGAATACAATTATTAGTTGGGGGCTATCTAGTGAGGAAATTACCTTAACGTACATGCCGTTATTTCATACAGGTGGGATTAATGCATTATCTATACCAATTTTATTAAATGGAGGAACCGTAGTCATTGGCAATCAATTTGAGCCAAGACAGGCCTTACGTTACTTAAAAAAATATAAATGTACGATCGCATTGTTTGTGCCAACGATGTATCATATGATGCAGCAAACAGAGGAATTTCATCATTTGGATTTTCCTGACATGAAAGTTTTTCTTTCAGGAGGAGCACCCTGTCCATTATCGATTTATGATAAATTTGCTGAGAAAGGCTGGCCGTTTAAGGAGGGGTACGGTTTAACAGAAGCGGGTCCGAATAATTTTTTTATCACACCAGAGGAGGCCATTAAAAAGAAAGGATCTGTAGGGAAGCCAATGATGTTCAATGATATTAAGCTTTTAAAGCCAGATGGGATGGAAGCAGGAGATAATGAGGTTGGGGAATTGCTAATTAATGGGAAGCATTCATTTAAAGGATATTGGAATAATCCATTAGCAACTGCGGAAACTTGGATAAATGGCTGGCTTCATACGGGTGATTTAGCAAAAAGAGACGAAGAAGGGTATTACTATATCGTCGGCAGAAAAAAAGATATGATTATTAGTGGCGGAGAAAATGTGTATCCCCTTGAAATCGAACAGTGGCTTTGTGAACATAGTTCCATTAATGAAGCTGCAGTAGTAGGTATTCCGGACGAAAAATGGGGAGAAAAAGTAATAGCTTTTATCACATTAAAAGAAGTCAGAAAAATAACTGAAGAGGAATTGAAAAATTATTGCTCCCATAAACTAGCAAAATACAAAATTCCAAAATCGTTCATTATTTTAGAGGAATTACCTAAAACAGATGTTGGGAAAATTGATAAAAAGAAATTGCGAAATAATATTTATATATAAATATAAATGAGGAGTAGGATCAGTGTGCAGATTCTACTTTTTTTTGTTTTAGGCTGTTTTCGTAAAGTTTGTTGATTTTTTGGTAATATTCTATTAACAATCTGAGTTGATTGTAGCGGAGGACACTTGACTCCTGCGGGAAAAAGAGGGAAGTGGGAAACCCCACAGGCGGTAACGCCGAGGAGGCTCCCATCCCTCCCCACGGAAAGCAAGTGTCTGGAGCGGAAATCAACGGACTAAGTTTATTGTCTAAAAACAACAATTTATACGAAAAGAGCCTTGTTTTAAGTAACCAGTTATTTCATCCGTGAAAAAATTAAGTTTGTATTATAATAGAAGAATATGAAATTTAAGTAGGAGTTGAAATCATGTCTGTTCGCTTTATTATAGGTCGTTCAGGAACGGGCAAAACAAGGTTTGTTACGGATGAAATTCGAACAAAACTAATGGAAGAGCCGAGTGGTTCATCGATTATATATTTAGTTCCCGATCAAATGACTTTTTTATCTGAATATAGTTTTATTCATACTCCAGGTTTAGGAGGTATGATTCGTACCCAAGTTTTTAGTTTTTCTCGTCTTGCTTGGAGACTTCTTCAAGAAACAGGTGGGATTAGTCGTCTACATATTACGAATGAAGGTTTAAATATGCTCATTCGTAAAATTATTGAAGACAAGAAAGATGAACTTAAGCTTTTTCAGCGTGCTTCTGATAAAACAGGATTTATACAACACGTAGAAATGATGCTTACAGAATTTAAACGCTATTGTATTCAGCCAGAAGACGTTTTAAATATACAAAATGAACTTGATTCTAAAAACAGCTCCAAGTCGCTTGCGGATAAATTACATGATCTAGAATTAATTTATCATGACTTTGAAGAGATATTAGTTGGAAAATATTTAGATTCTGATGATTATTTAAGACTGCTTGCAGACTCTATTCAACACTCTTCTTATTTACAAGGGGCAGAAATATATATTGATGGATTTCACAGTTTTACCCCTCAAGAGTATGTGGTAATCAATCAATTAATGAAAACTTGTAGTCGAGTTACGATAGCAATAACATTGGACAAACCTTTTCCAAATGAATTACCGAATGAACTACATTTATTTCGAATGTCTGGTGAAGCATATTCGACATTATATGGAATGGCGATTGAGAGCGGAGTTTCAATTGAAGAAAATGTCCTCTTAACAGAACCAATCCGTTATGTGCATGAAGGTTTGCGTTATTTGGAAGCGCATTTTGAAAAGCTTCCTGTTCGTCCATTTGAAAATGAACCGAACTTCTTTTTATTTCAAGCAGTAAATCGAAGAGCTGAAATCGAGGCAGTTGCTCGTGAAATTCGTGAGCTTATAAGAATAGAAAACTATCGTTACCAAGATATAGCGGTATTAGTCCGCAATGGTAATGAGTATCAAGAAATGTTGGAAACTTGTTTTTATGATTATGATATACCTTATTTTATTGATCAAAAAAGATCGATGCTTAATCATCCATTAATCGAACTAATACGCTCAACATTAGAAATTATTAATGGTTTCTGGCGTTATGAATCGGTTTTCCGAGCAATAAAAACAGATCTACTCTATCCGTTAAATCATAGTCCTGAAAAACTGAGAGAAAAAATGGATCAGCTTGAAAACTATGTATTAGCCTACGGGATACAAGGGGCAAAGTGGACAAGTAAGGAACGCTGGAAATACCGAAGAATTCGTGGTCTTGAACTAAATCATTTGCCGCAAACAGATAGAGAAAAAGAAATTGAACAAGAACTAAATGAATTACGTGGAATGGTTGCTGCTCCTTTAATAAAACTTTCCAAGAGAATGAGTAAAGGAGGGAGTGGCAGGGAATTATGTGAAGCTCTATTTTTATTCTTGGAGGATTTAGATATCCCTGCTAAGCTTGAAAAACTAAGTAATGAAGCAGGAGAACAAGGCAATTTAATTTTGGCTAGGGAGCATGATCAAGCATGGAATGCTGTAGTTGAATTACTTGATCAATATGTTGAAATACTAGGAGGAGAAAACATTTCGTTAAAGAAATTCGCTTCGATTTTGGATGCAGGTATTGAAGCGATGAAGTTCTCCATTGTTCCACCTGCCATCGATCAAGTATTGGTTGCCAACTTAGAGCTTTCAAGATTATCTGATGTAAAAGCTGCATTTGTGATTGGTTTAAATGACGGAGTGCTGCCTGCGAAAATAAATGAGGACGGCGTTTTAGCTGATTCAGATCGTGAAGAATTGCTCCAATATGGAATGAAAATTGCACCTAGTAGCAAAACGAGATTGCTAGATGAGGAGTTTATCGCTTATAAAGCATTAACGACACCATCACATAAGCTGTATTTATCTTATCCAATTGCAAATGAGGAAGGGAAGGCATTATTGCCATCTCCATATATTAAAAGATTGAAAGAAATGTTCCCGAAATTAGTTGAGAAGATCGTTGTCAATGATCCATCTGAGTTATTGGATGAGTCCGAAATTAATTATATTTCACATCCGAATCGTTCAATTGCTTATTTAACCTCTCAGCTACAGTTAAAAATGCATGGGTATCCAATGCATGATATCTGGTGGGACGTATATAATTATTATTTGGAAAACCCATTGCAAAAACATCGTGTTTTACATGTGTTATCAAGTCTCTTTTATAAAAATCACGCAAAGAAGCTATCAGAAGATATTAGCAAGGACTTATATGGTGAAACGATATTGGCAAGTGTATCGAGAATGGAACTTTTTCATTCGTGCCCCTTTGCTCATTTTGCGGCTCATGGCCTGAAGCTTCATGAGAGGGATATATTCAAGCTTGAAGCACCTGATATTGGTGATCTATTCCATGGTGCACTAAAATGGATCGCTGACGAGCTTCAGAGGAATGGTGTTTCATGGGCAAGTCTTACGAAAGAGCAATGTGAATATTTAGCAAGAAAATCCGTATCGCAGTTAGCACCTTACTTACAACATCAAATTCTTTTAAGCTCGAACCGACACCACTATATTAAACGTAAGCTAGAACAAGTAATCGGTAAAGCGTCGCAAATTTTAAGTGAACATGCGAAAGTAAGTGGATTTGCACCTATTGGTTTAGAACTTGGATTTGGTCCAAAAGCAGTTTTACCACCTTTAACCTTTTCATTAAAAAATGGGACGAAGATGGAATTACAAGGACGGATTGACCGGGTAGACAAAGCTCAGGATGATCATGGAATCTATTTACGAATTATTGATTATAAATCAAGTTCAAGGGAATTAGATTTAAATGAAGTTTATTATGGCTTAGCATTGCAAATGCTTACCTATTTAGATATCGTCGTTTCCCATTCAAAAAATTTAATTGGAACGGAAGGATTGCCTGCGGGTGTTTTGTATTTTCATTTGCATAATCCTATCGTCAAAAGTAATCGTCTTTTAACTTTGGATGAAATCGATGAGGAAATTTTTAAAAGCTTTAAAATGAAAGGACTTCTCCTAGAAGATTCGAATGTGATAAAGCTAATGGATCAAACATTAGAAAGCGGAAAGTCAAAAATTGTCTCGGCAGAAATAAAGAAAGATGGTTCGCTATCAGCACGTTCCCAAGTCGCAAGTAAGGACAATTTTTCACTTATGAGTCATTATGTCAGAAACATATATGAGAAGTCAGGGAATGATATTACATCAGGAACTGTGGATATTGCCCCATACAAACTAAAAAAACGAACTCCTTGTGAGTTTTGTTCGTTTAGGTCTGTGTGTCAATTTGACCAATCATTAGAATCAAATGATTATCGGACATTAACACCTAGGAAGCAGGAAGATATCCTCACACAAATCAGAGAGGAGGTTGCACAAAATGAAAAGATCTATACCATCTAAACCACAAGATGTAACCTGGACCGATGATCAATGGAAAGCAATTATGGCAAAAGGGCAGGATATTTTAGTAGCGGCAGCTGCCGGGTCGGGAAAGACAGCCGTTTTGGTTGAAAGAATCATTAAGAAGATAATTGATGATGAAGACCCGATAGATGTTGATGAGTTATTAGTTGTGACATTTACAAATGCATCTGCTGCTGAAATGAGACATCGGATTGGCAATGCATTGGAGAAAGAAATTAATAATCATCCGAATTCAAGCCGGTTACGAAGACAGCTAAATCTTTTAAATAAAGCTTCTATATCCACCTTGCATTCCTTTTGTTTGGAGGTTATCCGGAAATATTATTACTTGATTGACATCGATCCAAGCTTTAGAATAGCGGACTCCACAGAAGCCGACCTGCTAAGGGATGAGGTATTGGATGAATTATTTGAGGATGAATACGGAAACCAAAATAACGAGCCATTTTATAAAGCAGTAGATACTTTTACGAATGATCGAAGTGATTCCGCATTACAGGACTTAATCCAAAAACTCTATGAATTCTCACGATCACATCCATTCCCAAACAGGTGGCTTGATGATGTGATAGCTATGTATAGTGTGGATGAAACGACAGAAATTGATAGCCTACCATTTATGGATGTTTTGCGTTTTGACATACAACTGCAATTGCAAGCTGCAAAAGAAATGTTGGAGGAAGCATACGAGATGACTCTGCTCCCTGGAGGACCTTCTCCTCGAGCAGAAAATTATTTAGATGATCTAGCCATTATCGAGCGTTTAGTCCAAGCTAGTGAATGTTCTTGGCAAAAATTATATGAAGAAATGAATGCTTGGAACTTTTCTCGAGCGAAAAGTTGTCGAGGGGACGATTTTGACAAAGAGCTTGTTAAGCTAGCAGATGATTTAAGAAAAAATGCGAAAAAGGTTTTAGATAAGCTAAAAGAGGAGCTTTTTTCGAGGAAACCGACAACTTTTTTAAAAGATTTACGTGAAATGAAAGATGTCATTGCAACATTAGTTGAGCTCACAAAAAAATTCTCTATTCGTTTTGCAAATGTCAAAACAGAAAAAGCTTTAGTCGATTTTTCTGATTTAGAACATTATTGCTTACAAATATTATCAGATCCATATTCAAAGCCTGGAGAGCCCACACCTTCTCTTGCAGCGGATGAATACCGTAAACAATTTAAAGAAGTTTTTGTGGATGAATACCAGGATACGAACATGGTTCAAGAAACCATTTTAAATCTTGTAACTTCTGATACAGAGCATGATGGAAATCTGTTTATGGTTGGTGATGTTAAACAATCAATCTATCGTTTCCGACTAGCTGAGCCAAATTTATTTTTAAGCAAATATAATCGATTTACTTCGGAAGGGGAGGAAACTGGGTTACGAATTGATTTATCACAAAATTTCCGAAGTCGATTCGAAGTTTTGGCAGGGACAAATTTTTTATTTAAACAAATCATGGGAACTGCTGTCGGTGAAATTGAGTATGACAAGCAAGCAGAGCTGGTTAAAGGTGCCTCTTACCCTGAAGATGAGTCATATCCTGTTGAACTAGTAGTTATTAATCAGGCCGATGAAATAGCAGCGGAGGATGATGATAATGAATCAATGTCCGATGATTTTGATAAGGTGGAATTAGAACAGTCACAATTGGAAGCTCGTTTTATGGCGAGAAAGATTAAAAGATTAATTGAGGAAAAAGAACCGATCTTTAATCCGAAGACTGGAACCTATCGTCCCATTCAATATCGTGATATAGTGATCCTTTTACGCTCGATGCCTTGGGCTCCCGAAATTATGGAGCAATTCAAACTTGAAGGAATCCCGATTTATGCGAATCTTTCAACTGGATACTTTGATGCAACTGAAATTAGCATCATGCTATCACTTTTGAGGGTTATCGATAATCCTTATCAAGACATCCCTATTGCTTCAGTATTGAGATCACCTATTTGTGGACTTGATGAAGAGGATCTGTCAATCATTCGTATTCAGTCCAAACAAGGGACGTTTTATGAGGCTTTAAAAAATTTTACGGAAATAAAACCTGCAGTAGAAAATGAAGAGCTTCATGAAAAGCTAAGCATATTTATTGAAAAGCTGAATAATTGGAGACGTATAGCTCGGCAAGGAGCTCTGTCAGATCTCATTTGGCAGTTGTATAGGGATACGAACTTCTTTGACTTTGTAGGAGGGTTACCAGGCGGGAAACAGCGGCAGGCCAATCTTCGAGCATTTTATGATCGGGCACGCCAATATGAAGCAACCTCATTCCGTGGATTGTTCCGTTTTCTCCGTTTTATTGAGAGAATGCAGGAACGGGGAAATGATTTAGGTACGGCTCGAGCACTTAGTGAGCAGGAAGATGTGGTAAAACTAATGACCATTCACTCAAGTAAGGGACTCGAATTTCCAGTCGTCTTTGTAGCCGGCCTATCGAGAAAGTTTAATATGATGGACATTAATCATTCCTATTTGTTTGATAAGGAATTTGGGTTTGCGAGCAAATATGTGAATGCAGATAAGCGAATAACCTATCCGTCATTACCTCAGTTAGCATTCAAGAGAAAGAAAAAATTAGAAACGATTTCAGAAGAGATGCGTGTACTATATGTTGCCTTGACTAGAGCAAAGGAAAAGCTTATTCTTGTCGGTTCGGTAAAAAATGCTGAAAAAGCGATAAAAAAATGGGGAAAAACATTAAACCATACAGAATGGCTATTAAAGGATAGCTTACGTGCTCAAGCATCGTCTTATTTAGATTGGATTGGACCAGCCTTAATTCGTCATCATTGCAGCGAAGACATTTATATAGATGGTTTATACAGAAATCCTCTAATTTCTGATGAAATAATTTTACATCCTTCAAGCTGGCATGTTGAAATATTGGAAAAGGGAAGCTTAGTCGAAAGTACTAAGGACCATGAGGAAACTACTGATGATTGGCTCGACATCATCAAGGCTGGAAAAACAATAAACATTCATTCAGAACAGAATGAGGATATTTTTGAGCGATTAACTTATCAATATCCACACCAGTCTTCAACGGTAAAACGTTCCAAGCAGTCTGTTTCTGAGCTGAAACGACTTTATGAAATCAAAGATGAATCAGCAAGTACAGATATTATCCGTAAATATAATAAGCCAATTATGAATCGACCTCGTTTTATGAGGGAAAAGTTCATTACACCTGCTGAGCGTGGGACAGCTATGCATATGGTGATGCAGCATATTCCATTTGATAACATACCAACTAAGGATTCACTCCAGGGTTTGTTGGAGGTAATGGTAAGAAAAGAATTGCTTACAATGGATCAAATGAATGCAATTGATACCGAGCAAATATTGCGGTTTTTTTCAACAGAAATTGGCCGTCAAATGCTGGAGGCCCAAAAGATTCAAAAAGAAGTTCCCTTCAGTATGGCGATAGATGCAGGAGAATTGTATGCAAATGAGCATTTTGATACAGAAAAGGTTCTTGTTCAAGGTGTGATCGATTGTATCTTCGAAAATAATCAAGGAATTTATCTTCTTGATTATAAAACGGATGGGATACATGATCGATTTAAAGGTGGCTTTGATGAAGCAAAACCGATATTAGAAAACAGATACCGTGTTCAAATTGACTTATATGAAAGAGCTATCACACAAATATTGGAAAAAGAGGTAGCTGGAAAATATCTTTATTTCTTTGATGGTGGTCATTTGATAAGTATGTAAGTAAGATTTCGAATTTCCTTTAGTAAGAGGCTGACCTATTAGTTTTAGGTCAGCCTCTTTTTATCGTTTAGGAAATTATAAAATATTCGCACTGTGGATAACTTTATAAAGAGCGAAGTTTACGTCTAGCTCCAGCGCCTATCGGCTAGCGGATTTCTCCGTCTCCTCTCTACGATAAGTCAACATCGGCTCGTGAACTACCTCACCGTGTTTCCTTTATCTCAGTCGAAGACTACAAAATCCGTACGCCGATGAGCAAGGCGCTTGCGCTTTTGTTCTGACAGAATGATATTATAGGCGAAAACCCCATTTTAAGTAAAGATAAGCTCTTTTCCTAAATAAACGAATAGCATGTAATTGGGTAAAATAATCTTCTTCAAAAGGCAGGTGAAAAAACATGTATCCTGATATGAGAGACTGGATGATGCATCCTTATGGAATGGGAATGGGATATACCTCACCATATCATATGATGGGATATGGATATCCTTCTTACGGTATGGATCCTTGTTGCGGGTATCAGCATTATCCAATGCACTTCCACCATCCACATCATTACCATCATCACCACCACCCAGATATGATACAGAAACAAGCACAAGCAATGATGGTAAATATGCATGGAATGCCAGGTATGATGCATCATAACTAAAAAGATCTGAGGAGGCCTCTATTTGCTCGAGTCAAATGGAGGTTTTTTGTGCGTTTGGCAGCACGATCCACTATAGTATGATAATCGACCGATGATGTCAGATATTCGTGGCAGTAGATATGTAGAACAAAGTGTCGATTTACTGCACTTTGTATAATCTAAATGCTTTTTTAATATTCATGGAAAATTCTCGTTTGGATACCTTTCCTATTGTTGAACAAATAAAAATAGCACCCAGTATAAAGTGTTTTAAACGTAAAACACTTTAAGAGTGCTCAGGAAACATAGATAAAATTAGATTAAATAAGCTAGGCATTCCCAATAATTGGTTGATCTAGTAGGTCAGTATCTAATGTGGAGGTAATATTAAAGTTGTTATTCACTATAAAAAGTTTTCCAGTATTATTCGAACCTGAGCCAACAGCAACTGTAAAACTGCTTTTAGGAGAAACTAAAATTGAATCCCCCAATTGATAAACTCCTTGATCAACACGAATGACTTGTAAAGCTCCTACAACAGCTGGCATTAGACAACACTCTTTTCCAAAGTTATTTTTATGGTAGTTTATGTTTTGAGTGTATTTTTTGTGTTTTTTTTATTTTAAAGCCCGATAAAATCCCGACAAATAGGGGGATTGAATAGAGATTGAAATAAAAGAAATCGAAAATAAAAGAAATTGGCCTATTCGCCAATTTCCTCTTATCCTATCTCAAATCTCTAATTTAAACTAGGCATTCCCAGCAATCGGCTGATCTACAAGCTTTGTATCAAATGTGGTGTTGATACTAAAAGCATTATTCACCATAAAAAGTGCTCCCGTATTGACCGCACCCGAGCCGGTAGAAGTTTTTGCACCACTTTTTGGAGAAATCCAAGCTACATCCCCAAAATGTACAACTCCGCCTTCAACGTTAACGATTTGTGAAGCTCCGAGTATTGCTGGCATTAGTCAACACCCTTTTCTATGTTATTAGTGTAGTCTATGTTTTAAGATTGTGTTTCGTGTTTAGTTTTCTATCTATTTTTAAGCTGACGAGTATGGTGGACTCTTGCTTCGAGATATACATCATTGGTACTTCCAACATGGAATATCGCACTAGCGGACATACCGATAATCCTCACAAAAGGAACATGGATAGATGGCTCGGCATTATAAATATTAAAATTGATCTTTTCTAAAATCGGCGGGATTGGAATCGGTTCTGTAAAATTCCCAAAATTATCATATTCAGATTCGATACCATAAAACAATTCCTGCTCTCTCTGTAAGGCAAAAACTTTCGCAATAGCATTGATTTGTGATGAATCACCAATTTGTACAATTGATCCATGGACAATATCATTAATGACAATATTATCTACAAACGAATTTCGTTTTACCATTTTATTATTTCGAAGTAAAAGGTGTTAAAGGTCCGACAATCAGTGATTCGGCAGGTGTATCAAATGTAGTTGCTTGCTGAACTGTTTCAGCGTCCCCAATGATAAAAAGTGCGGAGGTCGCTAAACCAATAATGTGTACTGACCCTACGTTAACTTCCCTGTTAATGACATTAAGCTCCATTAGGTTCATCTCCGTTTCTATTTTGTGGCAGTTTAGATATAAACATAAAGACCGCTTGATCGATATCTGTTTTCATTCTTGAAAATGCTTGTTCAAGTAGCTCTTCCTCTGATAAATTTCCGAGATTTTCTTTGGCTAACAAATTAACAAAATAATCAACCCGTCCGGGTAACTGTTTTTGCAAATCTTCAATAATAAAATCCTCATATTGCTTTTCAAGATTCATCCCTAGCTGTTGTTCTGTGTCATGAATGACTGTTTTCACTCTTTTATTAATATACAGATTAAGCCTATTTAGTAAATTTTGTTTAAATGCGGGATTAGTGACAATAGAACTATGTGTTGGGGAGGCAGGGACATCTATATCATCAATATTATTTAAATCAGCAGGATTAAGACCGATGTTTAATGTTCCATCCAGCTTTTCTATTTTTAATTGATCAAATTTATATTCTAAACGCTCGACATTAATAGGTGGCTTTTCTTTGAGAGATTCAATATCCTTTGTTAAAGTGTCTATTTTTTTCTCAAATTTGGAAAGTTTTTTTTGCTGGTATCGAATATATTGATACAATTGCTGGATATGTCTATTGTAATCAATCAATGAATAAACCTCCGTTTCTTCATTATGATCTTTTTGAAATATTTTATTTACTCATCTTCATCATCGTTTCTAAGTGGAACTAATATCGGTGTTTCAGGTGGTGCAGCAGGAGTTACTTCAGCCGAAACTTCTGTAGGTACTCCCCCAGCAACTGGTGCAGGACCAGTAAAACATCCTGTATCAAACAAATGGGAAACGGGTTTAATAATTCCTGCTGTACCGATTTGAAAAACAGATGAGTTCGTAATTCCTCCGATTTTTATCATGCGAATTTGGATGTTTTGTTGCACATAAATTTTCATTTGATCACCTAATTATAAAAATACAGATTACAAGTTAAAGAATTGTCCTTGATCCACGACATCATTATCTAAAGTGTTTGTTGCGGATTGATGATTTTCGATGGCTAAGGTTTCACCTGTATTAAATGAACCCGCCCCAGCAAAAGTTTTTGTAGTTGAAACTGGGTGGACTTGAAAAACATCCCCAATGTGAAAAACACCGCCCGAAGTAATATTCATGACTTGAACGGCCCCGACAAACGCTGGCATAACCGTTCACATCCTTATTACTAATTCAAATGAATTGTTATTACATGAAATATCATATGATAGGAAAAATGAAAGGTGATTAATTAGCCTAATTGGTTAAGTCATTGTAAAATAAATACATAGTGAGTCACAGGCCCGAAAAAGAGGGAGTGTGGAATCAAATTTGTAGTAAGATGGTGGTAAAATGGATGATCAGTTATATCCGACACAATTAAATGAACGAATTTCTTCATTAGATGTGTTAAGGGGCTTTAGTTTACTAGGGATTTTTCTCATTAATATGATGTCATTTCAATCTCCAATACTATATTATGATCCTCATCAATGGTGGAAAGATGCTGATCAATCGTTGTTTGAATGGATTCAAATATTTGTACAGGCAAGTTTTTATCCTATTTTTGCAATGATGTTTGGGTACGGACTAGTCCTATTGAGGGAGAAGACCATCAGAAAAGGGATGATATATAACAAAATAGTGTCGAAGAGATTATTAACATTATTAGTAATCGGAATCATTCATGCATTTTTCATATGGTCGGGTGACATATTAATTAATTATGCATTATTTGGTTTCCTCCTGATTCCCATGCTCAAATGGTCTGGGAAGGTGTTAATGGCAGCAGGATTAGCTATATTTTTCATTCCCAATATGTTATTTAGTTTACTGTTAATGATAACGGCAATTATTTCGGGGCAAGATGTTAGCACGTTTTCTGACATAAATAGTGTCACTAAATCAATTGAAACATACGCAACAGGAAGCTATTGGGATATTACGATTCAGCGATTTATCGATTGGTATATGGTAAATGGAACGGAAAATATCGTATTTTTGTTAATTTCCATTATACCTTTAATGATGATTGGTGCAGGAGCTGCGAAATTATCATGGTTACAAAAAGCCCATTTAGAGAAAAAGAAATGGTCCATCATTCTATGTATTTCAATTCTTCTAGGTGTATGTTTAAAATCGCTCCCATCATTAATCGATTCGAATCTAGCATACCATTACATACAGCAGACATTAGGGGGAACGATTTTAAGCTTCGCATATATTTCTCTTATTATTCTTTTAACGACAAACATCTTAACAAAAAAAGTATTGAGCCCTTTTGCTTCAGCAGGTAGAATGTCTTTAACCATTTATTTAACTCAATCGATTGTAGGGACACTAATATTTTACAGCTATGGCTTAGGTTTATATAGTAAGATGACATTAGGTACAAGTATGTTATTAGCCATTATTATCTTTTTTATACAAGTTGTTGTAGCAGAAATATGGTTTTCAAAATTTAAATATGGCCCGATGGAAAAAGTGTGGCGCTTTTTTACCTATGGCAAAGGGGTTTAAATTCAAAATTATTATTGAATGAGGGGGATTAAGAATGAAATTTGTCAGCTATGAATGTAATGGTTTGGAACAATACGGAATTGTGGATGATCAAACAGGAGATATTTTGAATTTATCACAGATTGCTATTATAAAAGAAATTGATGATTTCCCGTTAACGCTATTGGAAGGTATTAAACAAGGAGATCATTTTATTACAACGATCCAGAAAGTCATGGATAGTCTAGAGCAGGACTACAGTTCCTTTTTATTAAAAAAAGATTCCTTAAAATGGCTGTCCCCAATCTCCCATCCACCTAAAAATGTAATATGTGTAGGAAAGAACTACCGTGAACATGCGATTGAAATGGGAAGTGAGGCTGATATTCCTGAGCATGTAATGATCTTTACAAAGGCAACTACAGCAATCACAGGACATTTATCTAATATTGATTTACATTCAGAGGTTACGAGTGAACTAGATTATGAAGGTGAGTTAGCAGTTGTCATTGGGAAGGGTGGAAAAAATATATCTGAATCAGATGCTTTAAAGCATGTGTTCGGGTATACGATTTTAAATGATATAACAGCAAGAGATTTACAAAAACGTCATAAACAATTTTTTATTGGAAAGAGTTTGGACACATCATGCCCGATTGGTCCATGGATCATTCATCATTCACAAATTAAGAACCCGAATAACTTAGATATCACAACAAAAGTAAATAATGAAGTCCGTCAAAATTCTAATACAAAACATTTCATCTTTCCAATAGAAGAGGTTATTTCAACTCTTTCAAAAGGAATGACTTTAGAGCCAGGTGATATTATCGCGACCGGAACTCCAGCTGGGGTAGGAAAAGGGTTCAAGCCGCCAATATTTTTGAAAAGAAATGATCAAATTGATATTACTATCGAAGGTATTGGAACTTTGACAAATAAGGTACAATAAACTATGTTCCATTTCATTACAGTTATACTTGTGATAAGATAGTTGAAACAAATGAATAGAGGAGGAAGAAGAAATGTATACTACACATGCCCATATTACAACGTGGGTCGTTGCCCTTATTTTGTTTTTCGTTGCCCTGGCACTTTATAAGAGCGGGAATTCAAAAGGCTCTAAAATTGTTCATATGATATTACGCTTATTCTACATACTTATTATCGTGACAGGTGCTTTTTTATTTTTTAAATTTCAATCAATCGATCCAGCTTTGTACGGGATCAAGATGCTTGATGGATTACTTGTAATCGGAATGCTTGAAATGATATTAGTTCGATTAAAAAAAGGAAAAGGTACAGGTCTTTTCTGGATATTAATGATTATTTTCTTTATAATCGCCCTTTACTTAGGTTTCGTTAAACTTCCTTTATAATTGGAACTATTTGAATTAAAAGAAGCGTTAAAGTAGAAGTAAAATGCTTTAACGCTTCTTTGCTTTTCAAGTCCTTTGTCTTCTATATTTATTTACACATTTTATCAATGATTAATCTCTTCCCAGTACTCAATGTAAATTCAAATCGATCCTTTTTTTCATTTTCATAATGAAAGTGATGATGTACAGATAAGACGATTTCGCCATTGTCAAAAATAAGTATATTTACTCCTTTTTTGTTTGCAGTTGTTTCCAAAAATGAAAGATGATTATGACTAAATATACAGTCATAAATAGAAAATTCAAGAGTGTTCAATGTATTGATAAACTGTAAAAATGCTTCATCTTCCAATTCATCAAGTAACATATCGAGAGAGAAAACAATTTGTTTTCTTATCCGAAGCTTCATCTTATCCAAAAGAAAGATCGTTTCGGTTTTATGTGTAAAGCGCCCATCTTCCTCTAAAATTCCTTTTATCCATTTATGGTGAAGATAAATTTCAATCTCTTGATCGACATAATGCTCAAGCATTGTCGCCACATCTGATTCTTCGTCAAAGAATACCCACTGATCATTAATATTTTCAATAACACCTTCCAAAAAGGCCCTTGATTGATGCTCTATTAGCTGCATTCTCTGTAACTGATCCATCAAAACAACCTCCCTTTCATCGACCCTCTAACAACGTTTTAGACAAATAATTACTAATTCATACATGATCCATGACTTAAATCATGTAAAAAGAAATCGGCTAAATCCCCGATTTTCTCAACTCTAAACTCCAACTTCTAATTTCTGGTTCAAATGTGTCATATAAATTTCAAATTTATCTACAATTTTTCTTTAATTTTTTTGTATTGGTTTGACGTTAGTAACTAGAAAGGATAATCTTAATTCGTGATGAAATATTTTGGAGGGCGGATAAATGTTAAAAAAAGTGATGGCATTTTGTTTAATTCCGTTTCTTCTTTTTTATGCTGTACCCGCAAGTGCAAACGAAAAGGAAGATCGAAGTTGGCAGGATGAAACGATATATTTTTTAATGATCGACCGATTTAATAATGGTGACGCTACTAATGACTATAATGTGAGAGTACGTGACCCATTAGGTTTTCAGGGTGGAGATTTTCAAGGTATAATTGACAAACTAGATTACCTAAAAGATCTAGGTTTTACCACAATTATGCTGACACCAATCTTTGAAAATGATGATAAGGGTTACGACGGATATAGAATTAAAGATTTTTACAAAACAGATAAGCATTTCGGGTCGATTAAAACATTCACTAAGCTTGTAGATGAAGCTCATAAACGTAAAATGAAAGTGATAATGGATTTCCCAACAAATCAAGTAAGTTCGGAAAATCCTTTAGTTAATGATCCATCTAAAAAGGATTGGTTTAAAGAAAAAACTGAGGGGAGTTTACTATCTTTAAATCAAGATAATCCTCAAGTAAATCAGTATTTAATAGATACAGCTAAATGGTGGATTAATAAAACAGATATCGATGGATATTATTTAAGTAAAGCTGATCAATCCCCAACCGGATTTTGGAAGCAATTTTCCACGGCGGTAAAATCGGTTAAAAGTGACTTTTACCTACTAGGTGAAGTAAATACAAAGCAATCTAGTGAAATTAAGAAATATGCGGAAGCGGGTTTTGATGGATCTTTAGATATCGCATTAAATCAAGTAATCCGTAATGCATTTTCAAATATTAATGAACCAATTAAGCCGGTTCTCACTGTTGAAGATAAAAATAGTAAGGAATACGCTAACCCATCGTTAATGGGAGCATTTTTCGATAATCATAATATGAAGCGGTTTACAAGGGATATGGTGGGCCATAATCAATTTCCAGGAACTCGCTGGAAGCTTGCTTTAACTTATTTATATACACAGCCTGAAATTCCTATCGTCTATTACGGAACTGAAATTGCTGTAGATGGAGGAGATACTCCTGATAATCGAAAGATGATGAATTTCAGAACGGAAAAAGAATTGATAGATTACATGACAATGATTGGTGAAATTCGCCAAGAGCAGCCAGCATTAACGAGAGGTACTATGAAAACCATCTATGAAAAAGGTGGTTTGGTTGTGTACAAAAGGGAGTATAAGGATAAAGTAAATTATATTGCCATTAACAATACGGATAAAACTCAAGTAGCATATATATCCGATGAACAATTAAAAAATAAAGAATTAAGAGGATTAATAGGTGCCGGTATTGTTCGTTCTGAAAATGGAACATTCAAAATTGCGCTCGAGCGAGAAACCTCCGAAATATATAATGTCGTTGAAAAAACAGGCATAAACTTTATGTTTATAGCAATATTAGTTGCTATCTGGATTGCTTTCTTTGCTTTCTTGTACATCGTTTGGAAACGCGGTAAAGAGAAAAAAATTAAATAATGATTTGAAAGAAATAACCTGCTCTTTAAAAGTCGGCAGGTTATTTTTTATTAAGAGAGGTCCAATTAATTTTTTTGATATTACCCATTCACCACTGTTCCTCCATTAACATGCATAATTTGGCCTGAGACATAACTTGAATCATCTGATGCTAAATAGACATATGCAGGTGCAAGTTCATAAGGTTGTCCAGGTCTAGACATCGGAGTGGTTGAACCAAACTGTTCAACTTCTTCAGCTGTAAAGGTTGATGGTATAAGTGGAGTCCAAATAGGACCCGGTGCCACTCCGTTTACACGAATGCCTTTAGGAGCTAATGAAAGGGCAAGAGATCTAGTAAAAGAAACAATAGCTCCCTTGGTTGCGGAATAATCAAGCAATGTTTTATGACCTTTATAGGCAGTGATTGATGTAGTATTAATTATCGTACTTCCTTTTATTAAATGGGGAAGTGCAGCTTGTGTCATGTAAAAATATGAAAAAACATTCGTTTGAAAGGTTTTAGTTAATTGTTCAGATGTGATATTTAGGATACTTTGTTGAGGATGCTGCTCCGCACAATTATTCACTAAAATATCTAATTGTCCAAATTGGCTGATAACCTGTTGTACAACTGACTTACAATGTTTTTCATCTCCTAAATCCCCTCGTAAAAGTAAACATTTCCGACCTTCTTTTTCCACTAGTTCTTTTGTTGTTTCAGCATCTTCGTCTTCATTTAAATAACAGATACCAATATCTGCACCTTCCTTGGCGAAGTAGATTGCAACTGCTCTCCCAATTCCGCTATCTCCTCCGGTAATAATCGCAGCTTTTCCTGAAAGCTTTCCGCTTCCTTTATAGGAAGGGTAAATAGATTTTGGTAGAGGATTCATTTCGGATTCAATTCCAGGCTGTCTGTTTTGATGTTGTTTAGGTAAAGTTTTTTTCTTTTGTTGATTAGACATCTTACTCGCTCCATTTCTTGTTAAAATAATGATAAAGGGGGAGATAATTTATGGATTTCATCATACGAAAAATTAATGCAGAGGATGCAGAAAAATTACTTTCTCACACTCAATTAGTGTTTACACAATCATCATTCTTATTAACAACTCCTGAAGAATTCACATTAACGTTGGAAAAAGAGCGAACTTGGATAGAAGAACAACAAAAATTAGGGAATTTACTTCTAGCCGCAGTACATGAAGGTGAAATTATTGGATTTCTTAATGCTTCACGCTCACAAAGAAAAAGGGTTAGTCATAATTGCATGTTTGGAATCAGCATTCAAAAGGATTATTGGAACAAAGGAATTGGGAGAAAAATGCTTGAGTATATGATTAAATGGGCAGAAAATCACCCTCAAATTGAAAAAATAATGCTTGAGGTGTTTGCTCATAATGAGCGGGCCATCTATTTATATCAATCAGTAGGATTTATCGAAGAAGGCCGCAAAAAAAATCATGTGAAATTTGAAGATGGAACATATGTAGATGAAATCATCATGTCCAGGTTTGTAAAATAAAAAAACGAATGGGGAATTCATCCCCCATTCGTTTTTGACATCTCAGCTTATCTATAATTCACAAACTGTACATCGATTGGTAAATCAGCTTCACGAACCGCTGCAATGATCTTTTGCAGGTCATCACGGCTTTTTCCTGTTACACGAATTTGATCATCTTGAACTTGGCTTTTCACCTTCACACCGCTATTTTTTATAATCGTGTTAATTTTTTTCGCGTTTTCCTTGTCAATGCCTTGTACAAGCTTAGCACGCTGGCGGACAGTGCCACCAGATGCCCCTTCCAATTTGCTATAATCAAGGTTTTTAACAGGGACGCCTCTTTTTATTAACTTACTAAAAAGTACATCCTTTAATTGATTCATTTTAAATTCGTCATCTGAAATGAGAACTAGCTCCTCTTTATCAAGGCTAATTTCACTTTTACTGCCTTTAAAATCATAACGAGTTTGAATTTCCTTCGTAGCAAGATTAATTGCATTTGTTACTTCGGAAAAATCTACGTTAGAAACAATATCAAAAGAACTTTCCTTTGCCATGGAGACCCTCCCAATTACTTAATGTTTAATACTTAAAAAATATCAAAAATAGTATGGAAAGTCCAACCAATGTATTTTTTTAGAGGTAGATATAAGTATATACATAAAAAAACAAGGCTTGTCCGGCCTTGTTTTTAAAGATGATCTGTTTTTTTGGAATATTGATGTTTACCTGCTTTACGGTTTTTCTCTCTCTCCATATTTTTTTCATGTCTTAATGCATTGTTGTCAAAGGCTTTTTTGTCATTGTCAGATGTATGCGGCATAAAACTTTTATCTCCTTTCAAAATTTATCATTCCCTTTGAATAGGAGATTATGAAATCTATTTCTTCTTATTTAAGAAGAATATCGCCAATGTACCTGGACCAGCATGTGCTCCAACTGCAGAACCAATCATATTAATATAAAAGTCTTTTGTTCCAAATCTTTCTTGAATTAATGACTTCAATTCGAGTGCAGCTGCTTCATCATCGCCATGACTAATTCCAATCAGTTGGTTTTCTAAATCAACACCGCGCTCTTCCATAACATCAAGAATTCTTTTTAGAAGTTTCTTTTTTCCACGAATTTTTTCAATAGGTATTAGCTTACCGTCTTCTACATGCAGGAGTGGCTTGATATTTAATAAACCGCCTAAAAAGGCTGAAGCTCTAGAAAGTCGTCCTCCCCTGGCTAAGAAATCAAGGTCTTCCACTGTAAATAAGTGTTCCATATGTTGACTTCTGAACTCAATATCTTGCACAATCTCTTCTTTGGTTGCCCCTTTTTGTAGTAATTCAGCAGCTGCTTTAACAACCAAGCCAAATCCAACAGAAGCACACTTCGTATCAATAATGGTTAGATCAAAATCAGGATATTCCTCCTTAATTTGTTCATGAACCATTACAGCAGTTTGGTAAGTCCCGGATAATGCGGAAGAAAAAGCAATGTAGATTCCTGATTGATTGGATCGAGCTATTTCTGTAAATATTTCATGAAAATCTTGAGGAGATGGCTGCGATGTTTTAGGCATTTTTCCAGCTCTAATTTCTTGAAACACTTGTTTAGGATGAATCGTTTTTAAATCTTCATATTCAGCTTCATCTATGTATACACGAAGAGGAATCAATGAAACCTGATTGTCTTCAAAATAAGAAAGTGGCAGATCGCTTGCGCTATCAGCAAACAATTTAATACTCATGTGTTTCACCTCCAATAATATTTATAGGAAATTGGTTTTAAATTTAGTGTACCATTTTAGGAGCTGCTTTGTTAATGGTTATTGTTGATAATTTACCTGTGAGGTATATGTGAATCGATTTTTATTCGGAGTATACTTGCTGAATGGTTATAGAAAATTATCAAAAAATATCTGTATTGTTTAAAAACATTAGGAAAAAATCACAATCATTTCAGTATGAAGTTAATAGAAATGGGTAAATCAATAATAAGATAAGGAGGTCAACTATGAGGGATTCCGTTTGGGAACATATAAAAAAACTAGCAATTGTCTTTATTGGAGCACTTTTAAATGCATTTGCTATGAATTTTTTTTTAAAGCCAGCTAATGTATATGCTAGTGGTTTTACAGGAATAGCCCAGTTATTATCAAAAATAATTACTCAATTTACACCATTAAATTTGTCTACTGGGCTATTGTTATTCTTATTTAATATTCCAGTAGCAATTTTAGGGTGGAAGAAAATAGGGAAGGCCTTTACTTTATATAGTTTTATTGCTGTCATATTTATGTCGGTACTAATAGAAATTATACCAATCCAAAAAACATCGGATGATATTCTTCTATATTCTATATTCGGTGGAGTGATTTCTGCAGTAGGTGTAGGAATTACATTAAAGTTTGGAGCCTCCACTGGCGGGCTGGATATCATTGCGATGGTTTTATCAAGAATGAAAGATAAGCCAGTAGGAATATATTATTTTATCCTCAATGCTGTTATTATTTTTACAGCTGGGGCAGTATATGGATGGGATAAGGCATTGTACACTTTACTTGCATTGTATGCCTCAACAAGAGTAATTGATGCGATACATACTCGCTACCAAAAATTAACTGCCATGATCATAACAAAAAATTCGGATGAACTAAAAAAGGCTATTCATCGAAAATTAGTACGGGGAATAACGATGGTTCCAGTAAAGGGAGCTTTCACAAATGAGGAGAGACAGATGTTAATAATTGTAATTACTCGCTATGAATTATATGATTTAGAGCATATTATCAGGGAAGTCGATCCAAATGCATTTACTAATATTGTTCAAACTACTGCAATTTTTGGTTCTTTTCGCAAGGATTAAGATGTAAAATATAAACTAATACTAAGGTGAGATTTTTATGAAAATGGCTTTATTAATGGTTCTTTTCGTATAAATTGTTGTTTTTAGACTATAAACTTAGTCCGTTGATTTCCGCTCCAGACACTTGCTTTCCGCGGGGAGGGATGGGAGCCCTCCTCGGCGTTACCGCCTGTGGGGTCTCCCACTTCCCTCTTTTTCCCGCAGGAGTCAAGTGTCCTCCGCTACAATCAACTCAGATTGTTAATAAAATATCACTAAAAAATCAACAAACTTTACGAAAACAGCCTTATTAATAGATATTGTCGATAAAATCACCTGTATGGTATGCGTGAAGCGATTTCTTTACGCAGTAAAACTAGCTGAACGCATACCATACAGGGTTTTATTTAAAACAACATAATTGTTTAATAAAGCCATGAAAATAAAGGAGAGTTCACCTTGAAAAAGTATATTTTGTTTTTTGTCATGTTCCCCATCATGTTCATGGCATCTATTCCTGCAGAGGCTGAAAGGGATGGTTTATCAATGATATCATGGAATATCCATCTAACACCTAAGCCCAATCAACTAGATATTGAACTTATTGTCAAAAATTTAAGCGACTCAGATGTAACATTAGAATTTCCGACTAGCCAATATTACGATTTTTCTATTTTTGATACGAAAAATAAAGAAGTATATCGTTTCAGTAAAGGAAGATATTTTTTACAAGCATTTCAGTATATTACCATTAAAAAAGGTGATAAAAAAGTATGGAAGTCGAGTTGGGACTATACATCTGAAGGACAGAAGCTAAATGAAGGTGCTTTTGTGGTAAAAGCAAAATTGCTACCAACAAAAATTAATGGAGAACGACCATCAAAAGGGTTCGTTACTTCAGAAGAATTTACGATTTCTGATAAAAAATAGCTGCCTAAGCAGGCAGCTATTTTAATTGCTCTAATTCATTTTGAAATTCTTGTAATTGCTGTTGTTCGGCAAATGTGGAATTAGCATAAGCGGAAGATAAGGCGTTTTTCGCCTTCATTATTGCCTCTTCTCGTTCCTCACAATTACTCGAAGAAGCTTCTTTTGCTCGTTCTACAAATTGTCTCGCCTGTTGAAACAGTCTGTTCGCCACTATTCGATTCCTCCTAAAGAGGATTCCTTCATGAATTCAAGCTGTCGTTCTTCGGCTTCAGCCATAGTTGACCGAAATGGAAAGCGTTCAGCATGTTTTGACACTGCGTCTTTTCCTTGTTGAACAAAGCGTTTAGACTTGTTTCTTTTACCCAAACGAAACACCGCCTTTTTTATGCTATTAGTGAAAAGAAATAATGGTTTAACCCGTTATTTCATTATTTAGTATGAAACACACAATAGCAAAAAAAACGAGAAAAAAATGGAATTATATTTTCTGTTTCAGATTAAAAAAGTCCTCTAAAAATACGGAGACACCATCTTCCATATTAGAAGAGGTTATTTCATTAGCGATATCTTTTAATGGTTTTATGCCATTTCCCATCGCTACACCAATTCCGGCATATTCAATCATTTCCATATCATTATCCTCATCTCCGAAGGCAATAATGTTCTTTTGATCGATATTGTAATAATTGGCGACTTTCTGAATCCCGACAGCTTTATTTAATCCAGATCTAACTATTTCAATAATATGCCATGGAGCACCCCAGCGGCGATGGTCGATGACTTCTGCATGAACATCATTTAAATGGTGTCGGATGTAAGGAACATCTTTTTCATCTGCATGAATTAACATTGAGGTTGGATTATCTGTTAAAAAATCTGCGATATTCCCTGTTGTCACTTTCGGATTTCCCATGCTAAATATATCTAAAAGTTTTTCATCATGATAGTGTAAGTAAACGCTATCTAATACTTCAGCTACAATATTATGGATTTTGTATTGGTTACATGATTCAACGATTTCTTTTGCTACTTTTAATTCCATTGGGCTATGATATAATCCCCAATTAGAGTCTAGTGGATGATGCACAAAAGCTCCATTAAAATTCACAATAGGTGTTTTTAAACCTAATTCATGATAATATTGAACACTGGAACGGAAAGGCCTTCCAGTTGAAATCATTACGATGTGACCCTCTTGTTGAAGTTTTTTGATGGTCTTTAAGGTTCTTTCGGAAATCGTTTTATTATCAGTTAAAAGGGTACCATCCAAATCTAATGCGATTAAGTGTTGATTGGTCATTTTTCGTCTCCTTTTAAAATGGAATTTATTTGATTTAAAAAAAAAATTATAAAACCTCAATTTTAGGAAATTGAAAGTTATTTTGCTAAACTATAGTTAACTAATTTAAATATACTAAATAATAAAGCCAATTAGAAGGATAACATCTTAGAAGGAGTGGGAAACGTGGTTATTATTGAAAATCAGGTAGTTCAGTCAATCCCGGTTTTACATGTTGTAAAAGAAAATTTAAAGGGTACAAAAACTCCTTTTATTATGTTTGTACATGGATTTGAATCCGCAAAGGAACATAATTTACACTATGCTTATTTGTTAGCAGAAAAAGGATTTCGAGTTGTGTTACCAGAAGCAAACTATCATGGTGAGCGGGAAGAGAACCTATCTCAATCTGATAGGATGTTTCGTTTTTGGAACGTTATTATTCAAACGATACATGAACTCAATATCATAAAAAATCATTTTGTTGAATCTGAGCAAGTGGATGATAAGAATATTGGTGTTGTGGGAACATCAATGGGCGGCATTGTTACATTAGGTGCACTCACTCAATATGATTGGATAAAAGCAGCCATAAGTTTAATGGGGAGTCCTCATTATGCTGATTTTGCGAAAGCCCAAATAAACCATTTTAGAAGTACTGGTGTCAATATTCCCTTTACAGATGATGAGCTTGAAGCTCAATATAAGGACCTAGAGCCATATGACTTAAGCAAAAATGCACATAAGCTTAAAAATCGTCCATTAATGTTTTGGCATGGAAAAAGGGATCAAATGGTACCTTATGAGCCAACCTTTAATTTTTATAAAAAGCTTAAAAATATGTACACCGATAACCCAGACAAGTTATTTTTCTTAACAGATGAAAAGGCCGGACATAAAGTTTCAAGAGAAGGTTTGTTAAAGACGGTGGAATGGTTTGAAAAATGGTTAATTAATAAGGATGTTCGATAAGTCCGGGAAAAATAGCTGTCGAATTTCAGCGTCAGCTCGCTCCTCCGCTCCTCACGTATTAAAAGCATACGCTCTGGTGCTCGGAGGCTTCGCTTCCTTGAACTTCTCGGCTCTTTTTGTCCTCCTTATTGAACTTTATTATATGGCTGATATTTTTACAATTTAGTGATTTTTGGTATGATGGTGATAATATGTTATGAAGGAGTGAGTGGAATGGATGAGGAATTAAAAGAAAGTATTTTTGGTGCTCTTGAACAAGTGATTGATCCTGAATTGGGGATTGATATCGTCAATTTGGGCCTTGTTTATGATATAGATATGAATGAAGAAGGAAAAGTGACTGTAACAATGACCTTGACTGCTATGGGATGTCCATTAGCAGGTGTGATTGTTGATCAAGTTCAATCAGCCTTAAAAGATCTGCCTGAAGTAAAAGATACAGAGGTAAACATCGTCTGGAATCCGCCTTGGTCAAAAGACCGTATGTCTCGTTATGCAAAAATTGCATTAGGAATATCTGATTAAGAACAAAAGAGTAAGCGTCTTGATCATCGGCGTACGGATTTCGTAGTCTTCGACTGAGATAAAGGAAACACGGTGAGGCAGTTCACGAGCAGAGGTTGACTTATCGTAGAGAAGAGACGGAGAAATCCGCTAGCCGATAGACGCTGGAGCTAGACGTAAACCTCGCTCTTCATATAGTTCCCCACAATGCGAATATTTTATAATTAACTAATCGAAAGAGAACAATTTTTGTTCTCTTTTTTTCATTTTTTTCCTAGTAAAAAATTACTGTAAACGACACAAAATAAAACTGTAAAGGTTGCATTGTAGTTAGACAATTGAAGGAGGTAAAATAATGGGACAAAGTCATCGCTTTCGTTCTGGAGATAAAGCTCCAAATAATGGAATATATATCGAAGTAGGAGAGACCGGAAGCATGGTCAAGAATCCGAAGCAAATAAAGCTAAAAGCTGGTGATCGTTTTCCGGAATCTTCGAACGACGACCGCCATTGGACATATAAGAGGAAACCATAAACCATCCACCCAGGATGGTTTTTTTTAAATAGGAGAAAATTATGGATAAAGAATCAATCCAAGGAAAATACATACCTTTTTAGTTTGAATACAATTACTTTTAGAATAGAATATGGATAACAGTATTTTTTTAGAGGTGAGATCATTGGATATTCAAAAATTTACTTTATCTGTTCAAGAGGCTCTTGGCACGGCTCAGCAATTATGTGCAGAATATGGTCATCCTGAAATTGATATCATCCATCTTTGGTCAGCACTGCTAGATAAACCCGATAGCTTACTAACAAGCATTTATAATCGACTAGGAGTAAATACAGCCGACTTAAGGGGATTTTTCAAGGAAATCTTGAAGAAAAAACCTCAAGTTTCAGGAAGTAATCAAAATCAGTATATATCTGCTCAATTAAATTCATTATTTGTTGAAGCAGAAAAGGAAACTAAGAAATTAGATGATGAATATATTTCGGTTGAGCACCTTATCTTAGCCTTAATGAAACTTCATTCGAATGAAATCGTAGAATACTTACATAAGAAAAATATCACTACTGAAATGCTTAAAAGCGAAATAATGAATATAAGGGGGAATCAACACGTGACAACACAAAACCCTGAAGCTACCTATGAATCCTTAAAGAAATATGGCCGTGACCTTGTCGCTGCTGTTAAAGAAGGAAAAATTGATCCAGTCATCGGACGCGATAGTGAAATTCGCAACGTTATTCGAATTTTATCTAGAAAAACGAAAAATAATCCTGTTTTAAACGGTGAACCGGGAGTAGGAAAAACTGCGATTGTGGAAGGTTTAGCTCAAAGAATCGTTAGAAAAGACGTCCCTGAAGGTTTAAAAGATAAAACAATTTTTGCTCTTGATATGGGAGCACTAATTGCGGGAGCGAAATTTCGAGGCGAATTCGAAGAAAGATTAAAGGCTGTATTGCAGGAAATTAAAAAAAGCAATGGTCAAATCCTTTTATTTATTGATGAACTTCACACGATCGTGGGTGCTGGAAAAACAGAAGGGGCAATGGATGCAGGAAATATGCTTAAGCCAATGCTAGCAAGAGGTGAACTTCATTGTATTGGTGCAACAACCTTGGACGAGCATCGTAAGTATATTGAAAAAGATCCTGCTCTTGAACGCCGTTTTCAGCAAGTATTAGTTCAGGAGCCAACAGTTGAAGATACGATATCCATTTTGCGAGGATTAAAAGAAAGATTCGAAGTCCATCATGGTGTAAATATTCATGACCGTGCCTTAGTAGCAGCTGCAACATTATCCAATCGCTATATCACAGACCGCTTTCTTCCAGATAAAGCAATAGACTTAGTAGATGAAGCTTGTGCAACGATCCGTGTAGAAATTGATTCAATGCCAAGCGAATTAGACGAAGTGACAAGACGTGTCATGCAGCTGGAAATCGAAGAGGCAGCATTAAAAAAAGAATCTGATGCAGCAAGCAAAGAACGCTTAGATATTTTGCAGAAGGATTTAGCAGATTTGAAGGAAAAAGCCGATGAAATGAAAGCGAAATGGCAGGCAGAGAAAAAGGAGCTTCAAGATATTCAAGAAAAGCGGGAACAATTAGAAAAGCTAAGAAGAAAGTTAGAAGAAGCTGAGAATAATTATGATTTAAATAAAGCAGCAGAATTAAGACATGGAAAAATTCCAGCATTAGAAAAGGAATTAAAAAACTTAGAATCAACTATGTCAGAGGGAGATAGTGAAAATAAATTATTGCGGGAAGAAGTAACCGAGGAAGAAATTGCAGAAATAGTTGGTCGTTGGACCGGCATACCAGTTACAAAACTAGTCGAGGGTGAACGTGAAAAATTATTAAGATTAGAGCAAATATTACACGAACGCGTAGTTGGACAGGACGATGCAGTAAGATTGGTCAGTGATGCCGTCCTTAGAGCACGAGCGGGTATTAAAGACCCTAATCGTCCAATCGGCTCTTTTATCTTTCTCGGACCAACAGGAGTGGGGAAAACAGAACTAGCCAAAGCCCTTGCCCAAACTTTGTTTGATAGTGAAGAACAAATGGTTCGAATTGACATGTCAGAATACATGGAAAAACATACGGTTTCAAGATTAATTGGAGCCCCTCCGGGATATGTAGGCTATGAAGAGGGAGGCCAATTAACTGAAGCTGTTCGGAGGAAACCTTACTCAGTAATATTATTAGACGAAATTGAAAAGGCCCATCCAGAGGTATTCAATGTTTTACTCCAAATTCTAGATGATGGACGGGTAACGGATTCACAAGGAAGAATGGTTGACTTTAAGAATACGGTAATCATCATGACTTCTAATATTGGTTCTGGGTATCTATTAGAACGAGAGCATATATCAGAAGATATTGCAGAAGAAACGAAGGAAAAGGTATTGGCTCAGCTTAGAGCCTCTTTCAGACCTGAGTTTTTAAATAGAGTGGATGATATTATTATTTTTAAACCATTATCGATCGAGAATATAAAAGGCATTGTCACTAAATTGATTCAACAATTACAATCAAGATTAAATCAACAGTATATTCATTTAAATATGACAGAGGATGCAAAGGAATGGGTAGCCAAGGCGGCTTATGATCCTATTTATGGTGCACGACCATTAAAACGCTATATTCAGCATCATATTGAAACAAAGCTAGCAAGAGAAATCATTTCCGGAAATATCCATCCACAAACAACTGTAACCCTAAGCTTAGAGAATAATCAATTAACAATAAAAACAGAAAAATAACCTCGCTATTTAAGCGAGGTTATTTTTATTGTCTAGCTCCAGCGCATTTCGATTAATGAGCTTCTGTAGATGGTTTTGGAATTACTGCCGATAAAACAGCAATCAAAAATGTAGCTATTACACCGATAATTGACATGGTTTGAATACTATATTCTGTATTTGTCATGGAGCTTGCTACATATCCTAAAACTTGAATAAGGATAAAGGTCCAGAAAAGAGTTGCAATAAATTTCATTCGATTCACCCCATTTTATAAAAACTATATAATAATTTTATTTACAATTAATATTCCCGTTCCATCTTAACATAGCTATTCGAAATAATAAATAAATTTCACAAAATATATAAGGGCATTTTGTACGAAATAGCATAATTATTACGAAAACATTACTAATTACCGAAGAAAAAACAATTCCAGTCAAAAATAGGCGTTTACCCTTTCTAAAGATAAAAGACTTGCATACATTATAATGACCGATACTGCATTGTTTTTATATTGGCAAATAAAAGTGGTAAAAAATCTTAATTTTTTTTAAAGCCACCATACAAGGAGTTTTATTAAAATGTTGGAAAAATTTCTGTTTGATCAACAATGGTGTAGAATACATTATCCAGAAAAACCTAATGGGTTTGCTATATTTTTCATCGGTGATCAACAGCATTATGTAAATGAAAATACAAGTTTTTGGGTTGACAATAAAGGACGAGCAAAAATGATTGATCAGTTATCAAAAGCAGGATATTTAGTCTATTACTCCAATCTGTATGAAAAAAATTGGGGGAACCATCAATCAGTTGAACATTCCCATAATCTTTATCATCTAATTATGCGAAAGGAAATATTAAATAAAAAAATTCATATCTTCGCTGAGGGGATGGGATCACTTACAGCTGCACAATTAATCCCTCTTTTGAAAGAAAATATCCGCTCCGTAGTTCTTTTTACTCCATGCATTTCACTAGATAGTCATATACAACAGGAGAAAAACAGAAAATTTTACTACAAAAAACTAATGAAGGAAATAAAAATAGCATTTAATAATAACGTACCAGATTTAGGAACAAAAAGACCTTTAGAAGAAATGAAGCAGCCTTTATGCCTAATTCAAGTAATTGATCAAAATCGATATAAAAGTCAAAAACAAATCATCGATGAGCTTTTCCAAATTCGAAAAGAAAATAACCTTCCTGTAGAAAATTATTATATTCTCCTTGAAAATCGTTTATATATTACTGAAAAAATGATTCGCTTTTTAAGAAGTACAGAAAAAGAATTATAAAGAATGAATAGCTAAAAGGGCTAACTAACATGGTAAGCCTTTTTCTTTATGCTAAGAATCTGTGATTCAAACGGTTCCAAAATATTTGTTTTAGTTCATGCATACGATTACTGTATAGGAGCATTGGAGGGAGGCATTTTTTATGGATCGTGCAATAGTTTTCACTGCTCAACAGTTTCTAGGGTTTGAATTATGTAAAGGTCTGTTAGAAAAAGGATTTGAGGTTACTGCTGTTGAGCATAAAGATATGATCAATAATGAATGTGAGGATAAATGGCTTGAAATTGGGAGAAATGCAAACCTTTCATACCAATTAATGAACGAAAAAATAGAATTGTGCGAGCAAACATCTATTTGCTTTGTTCCAATATATGATTTATTTGTTGAAAAAGATGAAAAACTTTTAAATAGATGGATTGGAAGATTTAAGGAGATATATGATGAATTGAAATCAAATATTAAACTGATAGTACTAATTAGTCCAAGCCAATTTTTATTAAATTTTTCTAATAGGGGCGATAAAATTTATTATGACATGATATCAGATATTTTTAATATAGTCCGATCAAGAATTCTCGAATTTTATGTACCGACAATATACGGTCCTTGGCAGCCAAATTCATTCTTATTTCAACAAATAATCTCTAGAATGGGAGTAAGAAATTATATAGATGATTGTCAGGATGCTATTTATATTGAAGATGCTATTCAAACCATCCTCCAAAATATAGATAAAGACTTATATGAGGAAAAGATTCTATTAAAAAGCGAGAAAAAAGATTTATGGGAAAAGTGTATACACTTTTTAAATTATGCTGATCCTTTCCGAAATAAAGATAATCAAAGACAACTTAATTATACAAAACTAATTAATGTAAAAGAAAACACGTCTTATGAAGAAGGTCTCAAAAAGCAAATTGATTGTAATCGAATAAGGAAATAACCCTTTGCATAAATTCTTGATACGAGTAAAATAAAAAAGAAATTGTCTCCTTATGTATCAGCTTGAAAAAAGGAGTTGCTTGAGATGTTAAAAAAATACATAATTATTTTCGTACTTCTGTTGCTTTTATCAAGTTGCTCAAACAGTACTGATAAAGGTAATATTAAAAAGGTTGGACTTCTTGTACCAGAAACGATTAATGATCAGGTATGGGGTACTAAAGGATATAAGGGACTATTACTTATTCAAAATGAATTCGATGTAGATGTATTTTATAGAGAAGGAATGAATTCTGAATCGGCCGTTGACCATGCAATTAAAGAACTTAAGCAAAAAGGCGTCAATTTAATTTTCGGTAATGGTGATGTATATTCAGATATCTTTAATAAAATTGCTACAAAATATCCTACTATTCATTTTGTAAGTTTTAATGGTGATGCAAAACAAAAAAACACAACGAGTATTAAATTTGAAGGTCATGCTATGGGTTTCTTTGGCGGAATGACAGCAGCACATATGTCGAAAAATAAAAATATAGGAATTGTAGGAGCTTATAGCTGGCAGCCAGAAATAAAGGGATTTGTTGAAGGTGCTAAATTCGAAAACCTAAATACAGATGTGAAAATCCTTTACACAGAGAATTGGGATGACCAAGAAAAGGCAATTATATTATTACAAAAGTTAATCGATGAAGGTATAGATGTTGTCTATCCTGCAGGTGATGGTTTTAATGTTCCGGTAATTGAAAAAGTGAAGGAAAAAGGTCTTTATGCAATAGGGTTTGTTTCAGATCAATCGGATTTAGGGAAAAATACAGTTTTAACAAGCACAGTACAATTAGTAAGCAAACTTTACGATCTTGTTGCCAAAAAATTTGCAAATGGTACCCTTCAATCAGGGAATCTTTCTGTTGATTTTCAAGATGGTGTGATTGAAATGGGGAAATATAGTCCTTTAGTTGATAAAGAATTTCGAACCAAAATTGATCATTATGTTGAAGAATACGAAAAAACAGGAAAATTACCCAAATAAAATGTAAAGAACAGAGCATAGTAGGAGGAAATCGTAATGAATCAAGATAAAACAATGGAATTTATGCAAATTGCAATGAAATATCTGCCTGAGGCAAAGGAAAAACTTGATCAAGCTGGTGTGGAAATCTCTTTTGAATTACTCCAACCTTTTATGGAATTGTTTACGAAAGTTATGAACGAAGCATATGATTTAGGAAAAAAAGATGCATCGAATGAATAATAAAATAGAAAAAAGCTTCCATAATTATGGAAGCTTTTTTTTATTATTTCTCTTTTTTTAGATACTTAGTTATTAAAGGAGACACCTTTTGAAACATAGGCTTTAATTCATTAAATGAAACAAACAAATTTTCGAAATGGTTCATCATTTCATCTAAATTAATATCTTTTAATACTGGGTGATTTGAAAGACCAGGGAATAGTAAATCCAATTCTGATGGCTGATTCACCTCATCCTCTTTTTTTTCCCTCTCCTGTATAGGACGCCTACGCTGCCCACCGAAAAACATTCGATCAAACGGATGAACAGTGACATCATCATTGCTATCGGTCTTTTTCGTCTCGACCGCTTTGTTTTCTACTTCATTATCCATAATTTCCTCAGTATTTTCTATTTGTATATCGTCACTCATTTTCCACACACCTCCTATTCATCAATACAAATTATGCAATTATTTTAATTAAGAATGGACGAATGTCACGTTTTCATGAAAAGATAAGAAAGGATCGTATTTCTTACATGTCTAGCTCCAGCGCCTATCGGCTAACGAGATTTCTCCGTCTTCTCCCTCCGATAAGCGGGCATCGGCTCGTCTCTCGCCGTGTCTCCTTTATCTCAGTCGAAGACTACGAAGGTGAAATTAGCACTTCAAATTTCACTCATCCGTACGCTAGAGCTGCGGCGCATGCGCTTTTCTTAACTAGTGACAAAAAAATTTGAAGCTGATATAATTATTAGGAGCAGGTCATAATAATAGATATAAATAACTTTGGGATATTTCTATTAGGCTCTTTTCTAATACTTTCTTGTTTTTGAACTGAAAATCGTAAAAGAAAGCATATTAGGTTAGATGAATACGAATGTATTTAGAAAAGATGCCATGAAACCTAGCTATATTTGGATTTTATCCATAAAAGTAATAGCAATAATTTTTATGAAAACAGCCTTCTATAAAGGAGATGTTCGTGGTGAACGCAGGAATCATTGGAGTGGGAAAGTATAGTCCTGAAAAGGTTTTATCTAATTTTGATTTAGAAAAAATGATGGATACATCAGATGAATGGATTCGTACACGTACAGGAATTGAGGAACGTCGAATTGCTGAAAAGGACATGGGTACATCTGACATGGCATATGAAGCGGCTGTAAAAGCAATTAAAGATGCTGACATTTCTCCTGAAGAGCTAGACTTAATTCTTGTTGCTACAGTTACACCTGATCAACCATTTCCATCAGTAGCTTGTATGATTCAAGAACGTTTAGGTGCAAAAAAAGCAGCAGCAATGGACATAAGTGCAGCTTGTTCAGGATTTATGTATGGAGTAGTAACTGCTAAACAATTTATTGAAACCAATGCTTATAAATATGTGCTTATTGTTGGTGTTGAAAAGCTTTCTAAAATCACAAATTGGGAAGATAGGAATACCGCAGTATTATTTGGTGATGGTGCAGGCGCAGCAGTAATGGGTCCCGTTTCAAAAGGAAGAGGAGTACTAGCGTTTGATTTAGGGGCTGATGGATCTGGTGGTAAATATCTATATGAAGATGAAAACAAGCATATTATTATGAATGGTAGAGAAGTTTTTAAATTTGCTGTAAGACAGATGGGAGAATCCTCCGTCAATGTAATTGAAAAAGCGGGATTGAAAAAGGAAGATGTTAATTTCCTTATTCCTCATCAAGCAAATATCAGGATTATGGAAGCATCCAGACAAAGACTGGATCTCCCTATCGAAAAAATGTCAAAAACGGTTCATAAATATGGAAATACTTCATCTGCTTCCATTCCAATTTCACTTGTTGAAGAATATGAAGCAGGCAAACTAAAAGATGATGATGTCATTGTCTTAGTTGGTTTTGGCGGCGGGCTAACATGGGGAGCTATTGCGCTAAAATGGGGAAAATAGTTTGAAACTGGAACTTATATTTATTTCAGGTTATTATGTATAAAGAAAATAAAAGAAATCAATAATCTTCTTGATTTGGAAGGAGATAGGTGAAATGAATAAAAAACGTGTTGTAGTTACAGGTATTGGAGCAGTATCACCAGTAGGAAACGATGCCGAGACATCATGGAAGAATATTATAGCAGGTAAGTCAGGTGTAGGTCCTTTAACAAGAGTGAATCCGGATGATTACCCTGCAAAAGTAGCAGCTGAAGTAAAAGATTTTGATATTGAAAACTTTATTGAGAAAAAAGAAGCAAGAAAGATGGACCGTTTTACACATTATGCCATTGCTGCTTCAATGATGGCTGTTAAAAATGCAAATTTAATAATAGATGATACGAATGCGAACCGTGTTGGTGTTTGGATTGGTTCAGGAATTGGCGGGATGGAGACGTTCGAAAACCAATTTGAAACATTCCAGCAGCGGGGCTATCGCCGTGTCAGTCCATTTTTTGTACCAATGATGATCCCTGATATGGCAGCAGGACAAGTATCAATTTTTCTTGGTGCCAAAGGAATCAATTCATGTACAGTAACCGCATGTGCTACTGGCACAAACTCGATTGGAGACGCATTTAAAGTTATCCAGCGCGGAGATGCTGATGTTATGATCACAGGGGGTGCAGAAGCCCCAATTACAAGAATGTCTGTTGCAGGCTTCTGTGCAAATACAGCTTTAACAACGAATCCTGATATTAAAACAGCAAGTCGCCCATTTGATTTAAATCGCGACGGTTTTGTTATAGGTGAAGGAGCAGGTATCGTTATTTTGGAAGAACTTGAGCATGCTCTTGCACGTGGAGCTACCATTTATGCTGAAATCGTAGGCTATGGAGCAACAGGAGATGCACACCATATTACGGCTCCGGCACCAGGTGGTGAAGGTGGAGTCCGTGCAATGCAGGCTGCGCTCAACGATGGAAATATTAAACCTGAAGAAGTTGATTATATTAATGCTCATGGTACGAGTACACCATATAATGACAAATATGAGACCATGGCCGTTAAAGAAGTATTTGGTGAACATGCATATAAACTTGCGATAAGTTCAACAAAATCAATGACAGGTCATTTATTAGGGGCAGCCGGTGGAGTAGAGGCAATCTTTTCTGTATTAGCAATTAAAGAAGGCATTGTGCCTCCAACAATTAATCTTGAAACACCTGATCCAGAATGTGATCTGGATTATGTCGCAGATGGTGCCAGAACACAAGAGGTAAACGTTGCACTTAGCAATTCCTTAGGATTTGGCGGCCATAATGCAACAATTGTATTTAAAAAATATCAATAGATTTTTGTAAAAGGACAGGGAATGACCTGTCCTTTTTGCTGTTTTTATGCTACCAATTATTCATTATTAACATAGATTGGTAAAAGGTAAAGAAAGCGAGGTGATCATCAAATGGGGTAATTAGAACGGATCGCTGGCTTGAGGAGTATATTGATAAACCAGAAGAAATATGTAGAAAAATGAATCCCAGATTGAAAAATTCTCGAGCATATTATGAGTATTTACAATATTTCGGAATGTATCGACCATCAAAAACAGCGAGGGAAATCTTCAAAAAGTTAAAAGAACTAAATGCATGGGAAGAAATAAATGAATATTATAAAAATTACAAAAAACTATGGAACGGTCCGGAAATGAATATCTATATTTTGCCGATTAACGGAAATAATAGGAGCCTCATACGTCAAACAAAGGGGAAATCCGGGGTTACTTTTAAAGATAAAATGATGCTATTTCTTGGACCAATTGAAGATCTAAAAGAGTGGGAAGCTCTCTTTATTCATGAATATAATCATGCAACAAGGATGTCTCACATGACAGATGATCCATTAGATTATACTTTACTCGATTCGGTCATTTTAGAAGGGATGGCAGAGTATGCAGTTAAACAATACTGCGGAGAAAAGTATATAGCTCCATGGACGAGAGCTTATTCTGAAAAAGTGCTCAAAAGAAATTGGGAACATGATTTTAAACCAAGATTAACGATTAAAAAGAGGAATCCTTTGCATGATGATTTACTTTTTGGAAGGAAGTTAGTGCCTAACATGATCGGATATGCTTTAGGGTATAAAATAATTTCCGAATATAATAAAAATAATATTTATTCCGTTAATAAAATGTTTTCTGTTCCTTCTGAAAATTTAATCATTCGTAATATTTTTAACGAATAAACCCGTGAAATATGGGTTTTTTTCATTTTTTTGGGTCTATTGTAATATTTCAAACAAAAAAATATTGCAATTCTATTCCAACTATTATAATATACTATTTAAATATAGTAATTTGTCTGAATAATTAAAGAAGTTTTGGGGTGTAGCTATGAGTACGGATGCAAACATTAATAATCAATCACCCATTCTAGAGGTGAAAAATTTAGAAACAGCCTTCGATATTGAGGGCAAATTGTATAACGCAGTTGATAATGTATCATTTCAGGTTAAGCCAAAACAAATAGTTGGAGTTGTTGGTGAATCTGGATGCGGAAAGAGCGTTATGTCCTTATCAATTATGAAGCTTCTACCCAAAGGAATAGGATCCATACGAAATGGTGAAGTTGTATTTGAAGGGAAAAATATTGCACAAATGTCAGATAAGGAAATGAATAAAATTCGTGGAAAAGATGTTTCAATGATTTTCCAAGAACCAATGACATCCTTAAATCCAGTTTTCACAATCGGATATCAATTGCAGGAAACACTCTTCAATCATATGAATATTACAAAAAAAGAAGCTCGCGATAAGAGTATTGCATTATTGAAAAGTGTAGGAATATCCCGTCCAGAAAAAATCGTTGATGAATATCCTCATCAGCTATCAGGAGGGATGAGACAACGTGTCATGATTGCGATTGCGATAGCTTGTCAGCCTAAACTGTTAATTGCCGATGAGCCGACCACAGCTTTAGATGTAACGGTACAAGCACAGATCTTGGATTTATTAAAAGAAATTCAAGAAGTGAATAATATGGCAATTATTATGATTACTCATGATTTAGGGGTAGTTGCTGAATTGTGTGACGAAGTCATTGTTATGTATGCAGGACGAATTGTTGAAAAGACAGATGTTGATACACTATTCCATAATCCGAAACATCCATATACAAAATTATTAATGAACGCCATTCCAAAAATGGATGAAGATGTTGAAACATTAAGCACAATTGAAGGTATTGTTCCGTCCCTTCAGAAAATGCCTCAGGTAGGCTGCCGCTTTGTAAATCGCTGTCCGATGGCTAAGGATGAATGTAAAACAATCACTCCTCGTCTTGCTGAGGTTGAAGCGGGCCACGAGGTTTCCTGTTTGCTGTATGAAACGAGCAAACCGAAAGAGGGGGCAATGGTTTAATGAATACAACAATGAATAAAGATAAAGTACAAGAAAATAAGGAAAAGTCTCAAAATCTATTAGAAATTCACAATCTTAAAACATATTATCCGATTAAAGGCGGATTTTTCAAAAGGACTATTGGAAATGTAAAGGCCGTTGACGATGTAAGTTTTAATATTGCTAAAGGTGAAACCCTTGGATTAGTTGGTGAGTCCGGTTGTGGAAAATCAACAACAGGTAGAACGATATTAAGACTATTGAGCCCAACTTCCGGAAAGATTATGTTTGATGGAAAAGATATCACGAATTTAAGTGGGAAGGAATTGCGATTAGCAAGAAGAGACTTTCAAATGGTCTTCCAAGATCCCTATGCCTCACTTAATCCAAAACAAATGGTTGGCGATATTGTTTCTGAACCAATCAGGAACTTCTCCAATCAAAGTTTAAAAGACTTAAAAGATGAAGTAGTAGAACTTCTTAAAAGAGTAGGTTTACCTGAAGATGCGTACTTTAAGTATCCACATGAGTTTTCTGGTGGACAAAGACAAAGGATTGGAATTGCTCGAGCACTAGCTCTTAAACCGAAGTTAATCATTGCGGACGAGCCTGTATCTGCTTTAGACGTATCTGTTCAATCCCAAGTACTGAATCTATTAAAAGAACTACAAGAAGAATTTGATTTAACATTCTTATTTATTGCACATGATTTAAGTGTAGTAAAACATATGAGTGATCGTATTGGAGTCATGTATCTTGGTAATTTAGTAGAAATAGCCGATAAAGACAGTTTATATGCAGAACCATTACATCCTTATACACAAGCATTAATTTCAGCAATTCCGGAACCTGATCCTCGTAAGCGAAAAGAAAGAATCGTTTTACAAGGGGATGTACCAAGTCCAGCAAATCCTCCAACAGGATGCCCGTTCCATACGAGATGTCCAGTTGCTAAAGAGGAATGCTCGAAGGTTAAACCGACATTAAAGGAGGTGAAACCTGGACACCAAGTAGCTTGTATACTATATAACTAATAAATGGGGGAAAATATCTTGAAAAGAAAATCGATTTTGTTACTAGCTTCACTTATGCTAGTAATGTCAATGTTTTTAGCTGCATGTGGCAGCAAAGAAAAATCAAGTGGATCTGATAAAGGAAAATCAACTGGTTCAGGACCGCAAGATGGTGGAACATTAGTGTATGCAGTCGATACTGCACCTGAAGGAAAATTCAACTTTAACTTCTATGGTAATGCATCTGATTCAAATATATTGCAGTTTGTTGATGATGACTTAATTACATATGATGAAAAAATGAAGCCTATTCCAAATATTGCTTCTTGGGAAACAAAAGATAACAAAGTCTATAAATTTACATTTAAAAAAGGCGTAAAATGGCAAAACGGTGAAGAACTAACAGTTGATGACTGGATCTTCGCAATTCAAACACTTGCAGATAAAGACTATGATGGTCCACGTTATACAAACGTACAAGATATCGAGGGTGCCGCTGCTTACCATGATGGAAAAGCTAAGGAAATCACTGGTCTAAAAAAGATTGATGATTACAATATCGAAATCACATTTGACAAAGCACGTGTAAACAATCTAGAAAATCTTTGGTCACACCCTCTTTCTCGCAAAGAATTTGAAGGTGTAAAAGTTAAGGACATGTCAGCTTCAACACAAGTTCGTCAAACACCTGTTGGTACTGGCCCTTATAAAATCAACAAAATCGTGCCTGGTGAATCAATTGAGTTAGTACGTAATGAAGATTATTGGCAAGGTAAGCCACATATTGAAAAAATCATTATTAAAGTAATTGATCCAAGCTTAATGGTTGGAGAATTGAAAAATCAAACAGTTGATTTCTCAGACTTCTCACCTGTTAGCTACGATGAAATTAAAAAGCTAGATAATGTTAATATCCTAAAATCTCCTGGAGTTTCCTACTACTATGTTGGTTTTAGACTTGGAACTTGGGATGGCAAGAAAAATGTAGCAAACTATGACAAATACAGTGATAAAAAGCTTCGCCAAGCTATGGCATATGCGATGAATCGTGAAGAGTGGAATAATGCGTTCTTCTTTGGACTTGGACATCCAGTAAACCGCCCTATTCCATCATCACACTGGATTGCTGCAGATAATAGTGAATTAACCGATTATAAATATGATCCTGAGAAAGCAAAGCAAATGTTAGACGAAGCAGGATATAAAGATAAAGATGGCGATGGATTCCGTGAAGATCCAAAAGGTAATAAATTCGAGATTAATTTCAGTCACTATAAAACTGCAAACCCAACTTTCGAAGCTCGTGCAAAACAAATTGCACAATATTGGGAAGAAGTCGGCTTGAAAACAAAAGTATCAATGGTGGAAGCTAACCTTTACTACGATAAGTTGGAAAAATCTGACAAATCAATGGAAGTATTCTTTGGTGGATGGAGCACAGGCTCTGATCCAGATCCATCAGGATTATGGAAATCTGATGCTCTTTGGAACTACGCTCGTTGGGTGAATGAAAAGTCTGACCAATTACTTGATGATGCACTCGATGTTACAAAGGTAGGTACAGATCAAGACAAGCGTAAAGCACTTTATGTTGAATGGCAAAAATTATTCAATGAAGAATTACCGGTTATTCCGATCGCAGAACTTGATCAAACAATTGCTTTAAACAAACGTGTTCATGGTGTAGAACTTAATCCGCTAGGAACAAATAGTTCTCATTTATGGTGGGTTGACGGTAAATAATCACTTTAAGCTGTAACAGATAAGGGGAATGCATATGTTGAAATATAGCCTTAGAAGATTACTTGGCATGATCCCAATGTTGCTCCTTATCTCCATTGTTGTGTTTACCCTGGCGAAATTAATGCCAGGGGATGCCTTCAGTGGGGAAATAGATCCGAACAATACAGATCCAAAATATATTGAACATATGCGCGAAAAGCTCGGTTATAATGACCCGGTTTATGTTCAATACTATCACTGGATTTCGGATTTTGTTAAAGGAGATTTTGGGAAGTCAGCACGTTATAAAATACCTGTGACCGAAGTGATAGGTGAAAAAATTCCTAATACAATCTTTTTAGGATTGACCTCACTTTTATTAACTTATATTTTTGCATTTTTTATGGGCAGTTATGCTGGGAGGAAGCCGTATACGATTGGAGACCACTTCATTGGCGGGGTAAACTATCTCGGTCTGTCAATCCCATCATTTGTTGCTGCTGTATTTTGTATTTACTTCTTTTCATTCCAATTAAACATTTTTCCTTCCAATGGATCCGTTGATATTACTGTCACGGAAGGAACATTTGATTACTGGCTAAGTAAAATACATCATGTTATTTTACCAGCACTAATGTTAGGTCTTTTAAGTACAGCAAGTTATACACAGTTTTTACGTAACGATATTATTGAAAACAGTCGTAAAGATTTTGTACGTACAGCAAGAGCAAAAGGAACAAAGGAAAGCAAAATATACAATGTTCATATTTTGCGCAATTCAATTATTCCACTCGTTACCTTTTTAGGATTTGATATTGTGTCAATCATCAGTGGGGCAATTATTACAGAAACCATTTTTACTTATCCGGGTATTGGACAACTATTTCTTGAGTCTGTTAACAATAAGGATTATCCGGTACTAATGACCTTGACAATGATGTTCTCGTTTTTAACATTATTCGGGAATTTAATAGCTGATATATTATACGGGGTAGTCGATCCGCGTATACGTTTAGATTAAGGAGGATGGACATGGAAGTAGTAACAGATAAATTAATAGAAAAACCAATACAAAAAAGTCTCTCTCCATGGGCCATTGCTCGTCGAAAATTTGTAAAAAATAAGCTGGCTATGGTGAGTTTAGGATTTTTAGTTTTGATTGGTTTAATTTCAATATTAGCACCAATTATTTCAACACAAGATATTGTTAAAGTAAACATAAAAACAATGTCATTATCCCCTTCATCTGAGCATTTTTTAGGTACGGATAAAAGTGGACGAGATGTTTTCACCAGGTTGATGTACGGTGGAAGAATTTCTTTATTGGTAGGACTTTCCTGTACATTTCTAGTAATTTCCTTCGGAACGATCGTTGGTTCGATAGCTGGTTATTTTGGTGGAGCAGTCGATAGCATACTTATGCGCTTTACAGACTTTGTACTGAACTTTCCATTTTTTGTATTTGTTATCGTGTTAAATACTATTTTATTTGGAAAGGTAAATGGTGTTTGGGTATTAATTATAGTCATCAGCTTTCTTAGCTGGGGTGGAGTCGCGCGTATCGTAAGAAGTAAAATATTAGCTGAAAAAGAAAATGAATATGTGCTGGCTTCTATATCAATAGGTTGTTCTTCATCAAAAATTATTATTAAACACCTATTGCCAAATATTTTGTCTACGATCATCGTACAAGCTAGTATCACTTTCGCCGGTATGATTGTAGCCGAAGCAGCATTAAGTTACCTAAACTTTGGTGTACCACAAGAAATTCCTAGCTGGGGGAATATGCTTTCTTCAGCAAATGAACCAGATGTACTTCAATACAAACCATGGATTTGGGTTCCACCTGCATTAATTATTACAATAACAACTCTTTCCATTAACTTTATTGGTGAAGGCTTAAAAGATGCATTAAATCCGAAATCATAAAAAAAAAATTCCCAACCAAATTTGGTGGGAATTTTTTTTGTATTTTAACATTAAAAGCTCACTTTCCCCCTAATCTTTCCCTTTTTTTAGTCTTTATTTTACTTCGCATTCCCTTTGTTTTAATATATCCAAGGTTCATTCTAATCGTAAATTTTAAAAAAGTCTTGCAATTGTAACTGTATTGTAATAATATTTTATTCAAATATAATAACTTTCAGAATAATTAAAAAGGGTTTGAGGTGTATCGATGAGCACAAAAGCAAACTTTGATAGTTTAACTCCAATAATAGAAGTGAAAAACTTACAAACAGCTTTTCAAATAGATGGAGAATTATACAATGCAGTAGACGATGTATCCTTTAGTGTGAAACCAAAACAAATTATTGGTGTTGTAGGTGAATCCGGATGCGGCAAAAGTGTTATGTCTTTGTCAGTTATGAAGCTTTTACCTAAAGGAATCGGATCGATTCGAAGTGGTGAGGTTGTCTTTGAAGGAAAAAACTTAGAGAAATTATCCGATAAAGAAATGAATAAGATACGAGGAAAAGACGTTTCGATGATTTTCCAAGAGCCAATGACCTCGTTAAATCCGGTTTTTACCATCGGTTATCAGCTTCAGGAAACCCTCTTCAATCATATGAATATAACAAAAAAGGAAGCTAAATTAAAAGCAATCGCATTATTGAAGAGTGTTGGGATTTCTCGTCCTGAAAAAATTGTCGATGAATATCCACATCAATTATCAGGTGGAATGAGACAGCGTGTTATGATAGCCATTGCTATTGCGTGTCAGCCAAAGCTGCTTATTGCGGACGAACCGACAACAGCTCTGGATGTAACTGTCCAAGCACAAATTCTTGATTTATTAAAAGAAATTCAAGAAATCAATAATATGGCCATCATCTTAATTACCCATGATTTGGGTGTTGTTGCGGAGATGTGTGATCAAGTTATTGTAATGTATGCTGGTAAAATCGTCGAAAGAACAGATGTCGATACGTTATTCCATAATCCGAAGCATCCATATACTGAGCTTTTAATGGGTGCGATCCCAAAAATGGATGAAGATGTCGAAGTTCTTAGCTCCATAGAGGGCATTGTACCTTCGCTTAAAAATATGCCGCAAGTAGGATGCCGCTTTGCGAATAGGTGTCCGAAGGCTATGCCAGAATGTAAAATGATTACTCCTCAGCTTGCTGAAACCGTAGCAGGCCATGAGGTTTCATGCTTGCTCTATGAAACAAGCAAGCCGAAAGAGGGGTCGAATGTTCAATGAGCAGTCAAACAGCAATCAATAAAGATGTAAAAGAAACAGAAACTAATTCTAATAAACTATTAAAAATTCAAAATCTTAAAACCTATTACCCTGTTAAAGGCGGTTTTTTTAAGAGAACAATTGCCCAAGTAAAAGCAGTGGATGATATCAGTTTTGAAATTAATAAAGGTGAAACTCTCGGACTAGTTGGTGAGTCTGGCTGCGGAAAATCGACTGCTGGAAGAACAATTTTAAAGCTGTTAAGTCCAACCTCTGGAAAGATAGTATTTGATGGAAAAGATATTACCCATCTCCGCGGAAAAGAATTGCGGCTTGCTAGAAAAGATTTTCAAATGGTTTTTCAGGATCCATATGCTTCTCTGAATCCAAAACAAATGGTCGGAGATATCGTTTCTGAGCCAATACGAAATTTTTCGAATAAAAGCATGAAAGATTTAAAAGAGGAAGTAATGGAGCTATTGCAAAAGGTTGGCTTGCCAGAGGATGCGTACTATAAATATCCACATGAATTTTCAGGTGGGCAGCGTCAAAGGATCGGGATTGCAAGAGCATTAGCTTTAAAACCAAAATTAATTGTAGCAGACGAACCTGTATCCGCTCTTGATGTATCTGTTCAATCACAAGTACTGAATCTTTTAAAAGAGCTTCAAGAAGAATTTGATTTAACGTATCTTTTTATCGCCCATGATTTGAGTGTCGTAAAGCATATGAGTGACAGAATCGGGGTTATGTATTTAGGGAATCTAGTAGAAATCGCAGATAAAAGCAGTTTATATGCTGAACCGCTTCATCCTTATACCCAAGCATTAATTTCAGCTATTCCGGAACCAGATCCCCGTAAGCGAAGAGAGCGAATTGTCTTACAGGGAGATGTGCCAAGCCCGGTTAATCCTCCATCTGGATGTCCATTCCATACTAGATGTCCAGTGGCAAAAGAGGAATGCTCGAAAGTAAAACCTGCTTTAAAGGAGGTGAAGCCGGGCCACAAAGTTGCGTGTGTACTTTATAACTAATGAAGAATAAATATTTGGGGGGAAAAACATTGAAAAGAAAATCCATATTATTGTTGGCAGCTCTAATGTTAGTGATGTCAATGTTTCTTGCTGCCTGTGGAGGCAAGGAAAAAGCAGGGACAAAAACAGAAGGAAATAAAAACGGACAAACAAAAAATGGGGAAGCTTCAAAAGATGGCGGTACATTAATATATGCTGTTGATACAGCTCCTGAAGGGAAGTACAATATTAACTTCTATGGAAATGCTTCGGATTCTGCCGTTCTCGATTTTATTGATGATGGCTTAATCACATATGATGAAAAAATGAAGCCTATTCCAAATATTGCTTCATGGGAAACACAAGATAATAAAGTGTATAAATTCACTTTCAAACAAGGTGTTAAATGGCAAAATGGTGAAGAGCTAACAGTTGATGACTGGATCTTCGCAATTAATACATTAGCAGACAAAGATTATGAAGGTCCACGTTATGTTAACGTACAAACAATCGAAGGTGCTCCTGCTTACCATGATGGAAAAGCTCAGGAAATTTCTGGTCTTAAAAAGATTGACGATTACAATATCGAAATCACATTTGACAAAGCACGTGTAAACAACCTTGAAAACTTATGGACTTACCCACTGTCCCGTAAAGAATTTGAAGGTGTAAAAGTTAAGGACATGATGAAATCACCTCAAGTTCGTCAAAATCCAATTGGTACAGGTCCATACAAGATTAATAAAATTGTACCAGGTGAATCAATTGAGTTAGTTCGTAATGATGATTATTGGCAAGGTAAGCCTCATATCGAAAAAATCATTTTAAAAGTAATTGATCCAAGCTTAATGGTTGGGGAATTGAAAAACCAAACAGTTGATTTCTCAGACTTCTCACCTGTAAGCTATGATGAAATTAAAAAGCTAGATAATGTCAATATCCTTAAATCTCCTGGAGTTTCCTACTACTATGTTGGTTTTAGACTTGGAACGTGGGATGGCAAGAAAAATGTAGCAAACTATGATAAATACAATAATAAACAGCTTCGTCAAGCTATGGCTTATGCGATGAATCGACAAGAGTGGAATGATGCATTCTTCTTCGGTTTAGGTCATCCAGTAAACCGTCCTATTCCATCTTCACACTGGATTGCTGCAGACAACAGTGAGTTAAATGAGTATCCGTATGATCCAGAAAAAGCTAAACAATTGCTAGATGAAGCTGGATACAAAGATGTTGACGGTGACGGCTTCCGTGAAGATCCAAATGGAAAGCCATTTGTTGTAAACTTCAGTCACTATAAAACAGCAAACCCAACTTTCGAAGCTCGTGCAAAGCAAATTGCTCAATATTGGGAAGAAGTTGGTTTGAAAACAAAGGTTAATATGACACAGGTAGATCTTTACTATGATAAGTTAGAAAAAGCCGACAAAGCAATGGAAGTATTCTTCGGTGGCTGGAGTACAGGTTCTGATCCAGATCCATCAGGATTATGGAGATCAGATTCTCTTTGGAACTATGCTCGTTGGGTGAATAAAGATTCTGATAAATTACTTGATGATGCACTTGATGTAAAAATCGTTGGTACAGATCAAGAAAAACGTAAACAACTTTATGTTGATTGGCAAAAATTATTCAATGATGAATTACCAGTAATTCCTATCGCAGAACTTGATCAAACAATTGCTTTAAACAAACGTGTTCATGGGGTAGAGCTTAATCCACTTGGCACAAATAGTCCTCATTTATGGTGGGTTGATCAAAAATAATCACTTTTAGCTGTAGCAGATAAGGGGAATGAAGCATGTTAAAATATAGCCTTAGAAGATTACTTGGCATGATCCCGATGTTACTCCTTGTCTCCATTGTAGTGTTTACCCTGGCAAAATTAATGCCAGGGGACGCCTTCAGTGGGGAAATAGATCCGACCAAAACAGATCCAAAATATATTGCACATATGCGTGATAAGTTGGGCTATAATGACCCAATTTATGAGCAATATTATAGATGGATAAAGGATTTTGTTCAAGGAGATTTTGGAAATTCGGTACGTTATAGAATACCTGTTAGCGATGTGATAGGAGAAAAAATTCCTAATACAATCTTTTTAGGAGTAACATCACTTTTATTAACTTATATTTTTGCATTTTTTATGGGCATGTATGCTGGGAGGAAACCGTATACGATCGGAGACCATTTCATAGGCGGGGTAAACTATCTAGGTCTGTCAATCCCATCATTTGTTGCTGCTGTATTTTGTATTTACTTTTTTTCATTCCAACTAAACATATTTCCTTCTAATGGATCTGTTGATATTACTCTCACGGAAGGAACATTTGATTACTGGCTAAGTAAAATTCATCATGTTATTTTACCAGCACTCATGCTAGGTCTTTTAAGTACAGCAAGTTATACACAGTTTTTACGCAACGATATTATTGAAAACAGTCGTAAAGATTTTGTACGTACAGCAAGAGCAAAAGGAACAAAGGAAAGCAAAATATACAATGTACATATTTTGCGTAATTCAATTATTCCACTCGTTACCTTTTTAGGATTTGATATTGTGTCAATTATCAGTGGGGCAATTATTACAGAAACCATTTTTACTTATCCGGGTATTGGACAACTATTTCTTGATTCCGTTAACAATAAGGATTATCCGGTACTAATGACCTTGACAATGATGTTCTCGTTTTTAACATTATTCGGGAATTTAATAGCTGATATATTATACGGGGTTGTCGATCCGCGTATACGTTTAGATTAGGGAGGATGGACATGGAAGTAGTAACAGATAAATTAATAGGAAAACCAATACAAAAAAGTCTCTCTCCATGGGCCATTGCTCGTCGAAAATTTGTAAAAAACAAGCTGGCTATGGTAAGCTTAGTATTTTTAGTTTTGATTGCTTTAATATCAATATTAGCACCGATTATTTCAACACAAGATATTATTAAAGTAAATATAAAAACAATGTCATTATCCCCTTCATCTGAGCATTTTTTAGGTACAGATAAAAGTGGACGGGATGTGTTCACCAGGTTGATGTACGGTGGAAGAATATCTTTAGTAGTAGGACTCTCCTGTACATTTCTAGTAATTTTATTTGGAACGATCATGGGTTCGATAGCTGGTTATTTTGGTGGAACAGTCGATAGCATACTCATGCGCTTTACAGATTTTGTGCTTAACTTCCCCTTCATAGTATTTGTTGTCGTATTAAATACCATTTTATTTGGGAAAGTTAATGGTGTTTGGGTTTTAATTATGGTAATCAGCTTTCTTACCTGGGGTGGAGTCGCACGTATCGTAAGAAGTAAAATATTAGCTGAGAAAGAAAACGAATATGTATTAGCGTCAAGATCAATAGGATGTTCTTCATCAAAAATTATTATTAAGCACCTATTGCCAAATATTCTTTCGACGATCATCGTACAAGCAAGTATTACTTTCGCCAGTATGATTGTATTTGAAGCAGCATTAAGTTATTTAAACTTTGGTGTACCTCAAGAGATCCCAAGCTGGGGGAATATGTTATCTTCAGCAAATGAACCAGATGTACTCCAATATAAACCATGGATTTGGGTTCCACCTGCATTAATTATTACAATAACAACTCTTTCCATTAATTTCATTGGTGAAGGCTTAAAAGATGCATTAAATCCGAAATCTTAACTGAAACATGATCCCTGCCAAAAATGGTTGGGATTTTTTTATGTGCTTTATCGATATTTAGTAGACTTGCTATTACTGAATGTTTAAATTGTAAAGGGAGGAATAATTTTACTTAAAACTGCCCATACTTATTGCAAACAGTTGATGCAAGGGGGTTAACGAATGCTGTATCTTCATGATGTATGGGTAAATTGGTTTGAAGGGGAAGAAAATGGGTACAATATTTGTCATTTTCATGAATGGAGAAGAGATGACACGATTGAATTATTAGATCAAGTACCATTATTATTAGTTGATTCTTTATTATACGATTACATAGAAAATGATTTAAGTGAGTTACCATCTGAATTAATGAATGATGTTTACCAAAAAGCTTTTTCAAGAAAAAATCATGAACGTGTACAACTAGAATATTGCTTTGTTGTTACTGATGGAAAGGGAATATTAGCCGTTGATACGATTGGTTATAATATACCGATTCGGAAAAGCAGACTGATTCCACGTCAAGAGCAGTTAGTATATGAAATGATTGAACAGCATGAACCAGCAGAATTTAAATTTGAAAAAGTCGATGTTAAAAAGGAACATCATATTTTATCTCCGGAACCAGTAAATATGTGGGGACTTACAAGAAAAGAAAGACAATTAAAACAATTACTTTTTATGGCATTGGATCAGCTTTATTCCTCAAAAAATGCGGCTGAAATCCGATATTGGTACACAGAATGGTCACCAGAACGTTATCCGGAAATTCAAATGATGGATTTTAATGATGTGTGGAACAAACTTTATGACGAAGTGAAGTGTGGATGGAGTGAAAAACATGTAAACCTATGTGAAAATTTGATTAAAGGACAACCCTTTTTTGAAAAACTATGGGAAATGGAGCATGGTCCGAAGGTAAATTAACACCTTGAAAAAGAGTACACCATTATGAATGGAGTACTCTTTTTGACGGTTATTTACGTTTTCTTCCAAGGCCCATTGCGTTTTCCATTTTTTTGAGCATTTTATTAGCAACCTTATTTGCTTTTTCAGCCCCGTTGTCCAAAATCTTATCTAGTTCATCTGATTCAACTAATTCAAAGTATTTTTTTTGAATTGCAGAAAATCTATTAACTACTACAGCAGCTAAATCAGTTTTAAATTCTCCATAGCCTTTACCTTCATATTGCGCAACAATTTCATCAATTGGCCTGTTTTCAATAATCGAGTAAATAGATAGAAGGTTAGAAATTCCAGGCTTATTTTCTTTGTCGTATTTCACTATTCCTTCTGAGTCAGTAACCGAACTCTTAATTTTTTTCTCAATTGTTTTTGGATCATCAAGTAAGGAAATAAAGCCTTTTGTATTAGGATCCGACTTACTCATTTTTTTCAATGGATCCTGTAAAGACATAATTCTCGCCCCTACTTTAGGAATTCGAACTTCTGGTATGGTGAAAATATCATTATATTTCTTATTGAATCTTTCAGCCAAATCTCTAGTTAACTCAAGATGCTGCTTTTGATCTTCACCTACAGGGACTAAATCTGTGTTATAAAGCAGAATATCTGCAGCCATTAGCGGCGGGTATGTTAGTAGTCCTGCAGTTACTGAATCCTTACCACTAGACTTGTCTTTAAATTGTGTCATACGCTCTAATTCACCAATATAAGCGACACATTGTAGCATCCAACCTGCTTGTGCATGGGCTGGAACCTCAGATTGAATAAATAAGGTTACTTTTTCAGGATCAAGTCCAGCGGCAATATAAAGAGCTGCTAAATTTCGAATATTTTGGCGCAACACTAAACGATCTTGGGGAACAGTAATCGCATGTTGATCTACAATACAAAAATAACAATTGTATTCATCTTGTAGTTCTACAAATTGCATTAATGCCCCAATGTAATTACCTAATGTAATAGTTCCGCTAGGTTGTATCCCAGAGAATATCGTTTTCATTATAAATCCCTCCGTATAAAAAATAAAAACCATTCGTCCCTATAAAAATAGGGACGAATGGTTGATTCCGCGGTGCCACCCTAAGTGCTAAAATATTAGCCTCTTAGTTCCATGTAAATGATCATGGAATCTCATTAACGTGAGATATACGCCAAAAACTAATAAGCCTTAGCCTTTCATTTTTGGTGCTCCAAAGTCCATTCCATAAGATCAGCTTGTTTGTTTACACCAACCACAAACTCTCTATTAAAGCTAGATCAAATGTACTACTCTTTATCAATGCAATTTAATGTTTATAAAATTTATCATATTGTATCTAAATTCTCAGAAAAAGTCAATAAAACTTTAAGCAAATTTTAATATTTCTATGAGAAACTAAATTCATAACATATTAAGATGTAAATCAATAATGAACAATAAGGTAAGAATTTTCAATTGAGATTGATAATCAATGAATATGTTATAGCTCATAAATAAAAGAAATTTAAGGTTCAATTAATTCATGTTTTTAGGAAAAAAATACTGTTGCTGGCAATACGACTATTGTCACATTGCTGACAATTTTAATTTTTGTAAGAAGCATTTTTTCAAAAAATATATTCATTGAAGTGTAATTAGTGTATAATACATAATATAGATTTTTTATTTAAAGTAATTTTAATTTAAAAATCAATAATCCTTGCTGGATTATGTATACAAAATCTAAATTAAGGAGTGTGAATGATAAATGGTAACATTATACACTTCACCTAGTTGTACATCATGTAGAAAAGCAAGATCATGGCTTGAGGAAAATAATATTGAATATAAAGAACGTAACATTTTTTCTGAACCATTGAGTTTAGATGAAATAAAAGAAATACTAAGAATGACGGAAGACGGTACAGATGAAATTATCTCTACACGCTCAAAAACTTTCCAAAAGCTAAACGTCGACTTAGATACGTACCCTTTACAAAAGTTATATAAATTAATTCAAAAAAATCCTGGATTATTAAGACGCCCAATTATGGTAGACGAGAAACGTTTACAAGTTGGATATAACGAGGATGAAATTCGCCGATTCTTACCACGTAAAGTACGTTCGTATCAATTGCTTGAAGCTCAAAAGTTGGTTAATTAAGAATTATCTTAACATAAAATCTTTGTCAAATGTTAATAGATATAGAAATCATCAATTCGGGATTTCTTTAATCTTACTTCTAACATCTGACTACTGTAAAATTTATAGTTTTTTTCTTACTCACGCCTTCATGCCCATATTGTTTGGAATGAAGGCGTTTTATGTATTGTGGAAATGTTTACTGAAAATTTAGTCTTGAATATTTTCGATAAATCCGATAAAATTAGCAAAACAATAGAATTTTTTATAGTGTCTTTAAAAATTTGTGGACACTTTTAGGTATAAGTGGAATTTTAAATTGGGTAGACTTTTTATTTCCAATTATAAGCTTTTTATCATAAAATAAGAGTACAAGTGTAAAATATTATATAATACTAATCATACACTGGCCTTATATGGGGGAACAGTCCCTTCATAACTTTCAAATAGAAGGGAGAGTTGATGTATGGAAATCGAACGTATTAACGAAAATACAGTCAAGTTTTATATTTCTTATGTTGATATAGAAGAAAGAGGATTTAATCGTGAAGAAATATGGTATGACCGTGAACGAAGTGAAGAGCTTTTTTGGGAGATGATGGATGAAATCCATAATGAAGAAGAATTTGTTCCAGAAGGCCCGCTTTGGATTCAGGTTCAAGCTTTAGATAAAGGGTTAGAAGTATTAGTTACAAAAGCACAACTATCTAATGATGGCCAACGCTTTGAACTTCCAATACCGGATGAAAAATTGAAAGAGTTACCAATTAATGAGCGTATAGAAGAATTTCTTGATGAACATTTTCAATCGAAGCATCTCCAAGATGATGAGGATGACATTTTGGAATTTATGATGTCTTTCAAGGATTTTGAAGATGTCATTTCCTTATCAAAGAGATCTGGTTTAGACAATATTTTGACAAAGTTGTTTTCCATTAACAATAAATATTATTTATACGTTGAATTTCCAGATGAATTGTTCGAAGAAGAGGAAATTGACAACATTTTAAGTATTTTGCTTGAATACGGGGAAGAGTCATCGTTCACTGTACATCGTCTCCAAGAGTACGGAAATGTAATCATTGACAAAGATGTATTTTCTACAATAAATCAACATTTTAATTAAGAAAGCTAAGTACCAATTTCAATGTGAAATTGGTATTTTTTTTGATTTTTTAGCAGGATAAATATCCATCAAGATTGAATATATTTTATTAAGGGAAAGGAAGGTGAAGGAATGCTTACGGCATTAACAAATGATGGAAAGCCAGTTTGTTTAATCCATTGCCGCACAAAAAATGAATTATTAAATTATAAAAGGTATTCATTTTACTGTCCGCAATGCCGGGAAAAGGTAATTTTAAAAACAGGCATCTACAAAATTCCTCATTTTGCCCACCAACCATTGTCCAACTGCGTATCAAGTTCAGAACCAGAAAGTGAGATTCATTTACAAGGGAAAATCGATTTATATTCATGGTTAAGTAAACGAGGTATGGACATTGAAATGGAAAAATATTTACCCAGAATCAAACAACGGCCTGATTTACTGGTGAAAAGAAACGGACGAGTTTATGCATTTGAATTTCAATGTTCATCCATTCCTGTTAAAGAAATGATTTCGAGGAGCTCTGGCTATGCTTCTTGCGATATTATTCCAATTTGGATATTGGGTGGTGAACCATATCAAAAGAAAATTAGTTTTACAGAAAATGTATTTCAGATATCAGATTTTCAGTGGTCATTTACACAGTATAATATTACACAAGGGATGCATTTTTATAGTTACTCACCAATTTCAAAAAAGTTGAACATCCTATCCCACATAACTCCTCTCTCAACCAGAAAAGTTTTAGCTCATCAAACCTCTGTCCCGCTATCACAACTTGAATTCCCATTTCAATTTCCAGCAAAGGAATATTTAAAAATTAATCATGAGTATTGGTATACAGAAAGGAAAAAATGGCTCCAAAATAAAATAATCTACACAAAAAATTTTAAGGATCCATTTTTACAATCTACTTACTATAATGGACACTCTCCTTTATTGTTATCACCTCTCATAGGTATCCCTGTTAACTTTATGGCTGTTTGCAAGTCACATCCTGTTGTATGGCAATATTATATTTGGAGCGATGGAATCATGTATCTTACGGCAGGTGATGAATTTACATTATCAAAGATTGAGGGAGTTTTTGAAAAGCGAGTTTTAGCTGGGGATATCGAAGTGAGAATTTTTCCTATACTAAAAATAAATTTTCAAAGGCAAATGATTTATCACTATTTGAAGTTATTATCTCAATTCGGATATATAAACGAGATTAGGATAGGTAAGTATGTGATGAATAAATCATTGCCCATTCCAAACAATATAGAGGATGTTGTTAGGCAGGAGCAAGAAATAGGAAGTAGCTTATTAAAATAATATTATTTGGGAAGTCAAATAATTTGCAGGATTCTATTATTCTGAATAGAATAATAAAGGAGTAATGGAATTTCGAAGTTCGAAAGAAATGGAGGAAATAAAATGACTAATAATACATCTGTAAAATCACTTCCAAATCGAAATGAAGTGCCCGAGGAACTTACTTGGAGGCTAGAAGATATATTTGAAACGGATGATGCCTGGGATAAGGAATATAAAGGGGTTAAGGCATTATTAACAGAAGCGGATCGGTTTAAAGGTACTCTTGGAGAAAGCGCGAAAAACCTGTATGATGCATTAAAATTTCAAGATGAAGTTTCTGAAAAACTAGGAAAGCTATATACATATGCTCATATGCGTAGTGATCAAGATACGGCAAACTCTTTTTATCAGGGCTTAGACAGCAGGATGAGAAGCTTATTAGCAGAGGCTGGCAGTGTATTTGCATATTTAGTGCCAGAAATTTTGTCTATTGATGAAGAAAAGCTTAATAATTTTATTAATGAAGATGAAGAACTTAAACTATATCAGCATGCTTTAGAACAAATTAATCTTCAAAGGCCACATGTTTTGTCTGCTGATCAGGAAGCATTATTAGCACAAGCAGCTGAGGTGATGAATGCTTCAAGTAATACGTTCGGTATGCTAAACAATGCAGATATCGAATTTCCATGCATTAAGGACGAAGATGGGGAAGAAGTTCAAATTACCCATGGACGTTACTCACGATTTTTAGAAAGCACTGACCAACGTGTGCGAAAGGATGCATTTGAAAAGGTTTATGAAACCTATGGAAATTTTAGAAATACTTTTGCCAGCACATTAGGTGGTCAGGTGAAAAAAGATAACTTTAATGCAAAGGTTCGTAAATACAAGTCGGCAAGACATGCTGCGCTTTCGAATAATAATATTCCGGAAAGTGTTTACGACAATCTTGTAAATACAGTTAATAAGAATCTGCATCTTCTCCATAAATATGTAAAGCTTCGTAAAAAAGTTTTAGGAGTAGAAGAGCTTCATATGTATGACCTTTATACACCTCTTGTAAAAGATGTGGAAATGAAAATTCCTTATGAAGAAGCGAAAGAACTTGTACTAAAGGGGCTTGCTCCATTAGGTGAGGAATATCAAAGCATCTTGAAAGAAGGCTTTGAAAATCGTTGGGTTGATGTAGAGGAGAATAAAGGAAAAAGAAGCGGTGCATATTCATCAGGAGCATATGGAACAAACCCATATATCTTAATGAATTGGCAAGATAATGTTAATAATCTTTTTACATTGGCACATGAATTTGGTCATAGTGTTCATAGCTATTATACAAGAAAGAATCAACCGAATACATATGGGGATTACTCTATATTTGTAGCGGAGGTTGCTTCAACATGTAATGAAGCACTATTAAATGATTACTTACTAAAAACGATTGATGATGAACAGAAAAGAATTTATTTGTTAAATCATTATTTAGAAGGATTCAGAGGAACTGTATTCCGTCAAACGATGTTCGCTGAATTTGAACATCTTATTCATCAAAAAGAGCAAAATGGTGAAGCATTAACTGCTGAGCTTTTAACAAAAGAATATTATGAACTAAATAAAAAATATTTTGGCGGCGAGGATATTATCATTGATGAACAAATTGGCTTAGAATGGTCAAGAATTCCTCATTTTTATTACAATTATTATGTGTATCAGTATGCAACTGGATTTAGTGCTGCAACTGCATTAAGTGCACAAATATTGGAAGAAGGAAAACCTGCTGTAGAACGTTATATTGGTTTCTTATCTTCAGGAAGTTCAGATTACCCTATTGAAGTATTGAAAAAAGCAGGAGTAGATATGACAACCTCTGAACCGATTGAAGAGGCGCTTAAAGTATTTGAAGAAAAGCTTAATGAGCTTGAAAGTTTATTATCGTAGTGTATAACATAAAAAGGTCAGGCGAATGAGCCTGACCTTTTATTTAGTTAGTATTTTTTTAAAAGGTAAGAAAGTATAAAATCTACTAAGGATATTAGGCATGAAAAGTGTCGGCTGTGTCTAGCTCCAGCGCCTATCGGCTAGCGGATTTCTCCGTCTTCTCCCTACGATAAGTCAACATCGACTCGTCCCTCGCCGTGTCTCCTTTATCTCAGTCGAAGACTACGAAATCCGTACGCCGATGAGCAATGCGCTTGCGCTTTTCTTATCAATGAAACCCTCGGAATTGATTTCTACTGTTTAAATAATATACAAAAATGAATAGTGATATAAACAAAATTGGAGATGTAACATAAAGGGGAAGGAGTTTCATTAGCCCGAGAATGTTTATACAAAAAGCAAGGAGGATTACAATTAAATAAATGGGAATAACATACTTTTGCATTTGAAAACTCCTTCCGGTTATTGCTTAATACTATATAAATATTAAATAAAGGAGAAGAATATCACTTGTTTTTGACAATATTGTGAAAGTCTTAACATGAACTTGCACATACAAGATGAATTATGCTATATTAAGGATGTGAAGTTGATCACAAACAAACATATACCCCTTTGTTTGACCGTGAAAAATTTCTCCCATCCCCTTTGTTCGTGTTGAAAAAGGTCCTGTATATACAGGGCCTTTTTCTTATAGGTAAGGAAAATTTTTTTGAGAATAACTTTTCTAGAGTGAAGGTCTACCTTTAGAACTAGTAAATCTCAAGGATTAAAAGCTTTTCCTAATCTTGTAACCTTATTAAAAGGCTGTTTTCGCTTAGATTGTTAAAATCCTAATGCCGATTTTAACCTGTTGCTTTTCGAAATAGCTCCCATCCTTAAATAAATTGGCTTCGTGTTCTTTTCATCATCCCATACTCATCATGAAAGTAGTAAATAACCGTAAAAATCCTACTAGATATTTACTGCGTAAAATCTCTACCGATCTTTACTTTGTTACAGAAAGCAACAATGTTTCAGAAAAGAGCATATTAAAAAAAGGAATTTAGCCTTATAGCCAAATTCCTTTTAGAAATTAATGCTCTTCTTTTTCGATATATCTCCAAAATGTCCCGAACTTACCTTGAATGATTTTTACTTTTTGCTGCAGTACCCATTTTTTTAACTCTTTTTCAACATCAGAGATTGTCATATCATAAACGATAGCTATTTCCTTTGAAGCTACAAGCTTAAATCGTTTTAGAAATTGCTCCAATGATGGTAAAGGCGAAGGGGATGGACGATCTTCCAACATTTCTTGAATGATTTGCACATACACTTCATAGGGATAGAGCCCAGTAATTTTTAACCCTTCATCCTCGATATTTTCATTAAAGAAAACAAGGGATGGGATTTCAGTAACTTCCATTTCAACTAAAATTTTCAAATCACATTGAAATGCTTTAGCTGCACTATCTGAATGGATATCATTTAAAAATTCATCAATGTCTAAGTTAACGCTTTTTGCACATTCAATAAGTACATCCAGATTAGAAACATTTTGTTTTTCGAGAAATAACATCTCTTGAATTTTTCGAAGGAAGCGAATCCCGGCTCTTCTTCCTTGTAATTCAGCTGCTTTTATAGCAATGGAAGCACGATAAGGAGCTGAAATGGGATTTTCAAACCATAGGCTTCCGTCACATGACATCCCTGTTCTGCTTGCTGTATTCTCCCAAAGTTGAGCAATTGCTTCACGTTTTTTAGCACTTAAGTTTAATCTTGTTAGTTTTCCGCTTAGAACATGTTTTAAACGAAAATATTGACCATATTCTAATTGTAATTTTTTTATGATCGGTTCAAGTGCCCAACATTCAGGGCATAATGGGTCAATAAACATATAAATTTCTAATGGTTTTTTATCAGAATTAAAGCAACAGTGGTAATTTGTGATTAGATTATCTTTCAATTTTCTTCACCTGTTGTTGGATCAGGGCTATTTACCATGTGCCTTGCTGTTAGAACAAGTCTAGAAAAAAATTCTTCCCGTATTGGTCCATCTAATTTGATTTCGTCCATTGCCTCACTCATGCAAGAGAGCCATGCTCTTGCCCGTTTTGGAGTAATTTCATGAGGAAGATGGCGTGCCCTCATCATTGGATGGCCAAACTCTTGCGTATAAACTTGCGGCCCACCTAAATATTGTGTTAGAAACAGTTTTTGCTTGTATGCGACTTCCGTTAAGTCTTCTGGAAAAATTGGGATTAGATCGGGATGCCTTGCGACTCTATAATAAAACGCATCGACAAGATTGTGCAGAGTTTTTTCCCCAATTATCTCATACGGTACAATACGTTTCTCTACCATATGAATATCTCCTTTTAAATGAAATGATTATAGTATGTTTATTTTAGCAGGTGGGAGTACAATAACTCAAATAAATAGCTTTTTCAATTCTTATATTTTGCTTATTTTTATTAAATATTCCAATGAGAGAAGGGATTAAGTAAAATTTGTAAATAACTAGAATTAACAAAAACGTAAAAATAAAAAACGCTATTCATATGAATAACGCTTTACGTTAACAGTTTTAACTATAATAACGATCAGTTATTTTTTTTACATAGTTTTGAGTTTCTTTAAATGGTGGAATACCGCCATAACGGTCAACATTACCTGGTCCAGCATTGTAAGCAGCTAGTGCAAGTTCAATATCTCCATTATAACGATCCAGCATATTTTTTAAATACTTGCTTCCTGCCATAACATTTTGTTCAGGGTCAAAAACATCTGTCACCCCAAGGCTTTCTGCTGTGGAAGGCATTAACTGCATCAAACCAGCTGCTCCTGCATTGCTAACAGCATTTGATTGAAAACTGGATTCTTGATGAATGATAGACTTAATTAATTCCGGCGGGAGACTGTACTGCTCACTTGCCTTTTGAATAATCGCCTCAATATTTTTAGGTGCAATTGTTTTTTCAGCAGGATTCTTCACTGTATAGTTAATATTTATTGGAGCGGAATTACTCAGTGAATCATAAAGATTTGCCGTATTATTCCCTGATTTTACACTCGAGGCACTCTGTAATGCATCTTCCAATAATTCCTGAAAAAGCGTACTAGAATCGCCGGATTGTAAGTTTGATGAATTTGAAAAGCTTTGAAGTGCTTGCAATTCAAGCAATATCTTCATTTGATTAATAGTGGTCATTTCTTATTCCTCACTTAGCTTTTTCTTTATAAAATCGCACAATCTTATTATCGGTTTGGCGAATCGGAATATTTAATTGATTCATTAAAGAAATAAATTTTTTTTCTCCTAAGTCTCTATCCTTTACTTCATATTCTATCTCAAAATCTTCTTTTTTTAAATAGAAACTATGATCAAACACTAGTAAGCCATTTAAATAATTTACTTCTGCTCGTTTTGTTGTTAATGTCCCGAAATAAACCAGATCAGTTAGTGGAATATCTAACTGTTGTAGTCGATTTTTCACCTCGCCTTCAGGCACTTTTCCATGGCTTATCATTTGATCTACTTGTTCAATGTCAATCCTTTCATTCGTTTCTAAAAGCCCTACCTTAGCAGGCTGTTTCAATGTTAGCTCATAAAAATCTTTTTTCTTTCTAATTCGAAGGGCACAACCGATAAGTTTTAAGGAAAAAACCTGAGTATCAAAGTAATGATTTTCTTGTTCGATGAAATCATTTTCTTGGATAGAAAATTGATTAATTACTCGATAAAACTCTTCTTTTGTCAATAAATTTTTAAATTCTATTTCTATTTCACTGCTCATTTTGATCGCTCCTTATTTACTTTTGCGCATTTAATCCTTGTTAGCATTTTATCAATTATAATCTTTAGTTCGCAATCAGTTATTATGGTAAAATGGTATTGAATGTATAAATGGAGTAAAATTTTGATGTATGGGTAAATTTTGCATAAATATATAAAGTAAAGCAGTTACTCCTGATTTGTAAGTTAGAGGTGATGGTAAGTGAATCATTGGGAACAGTTTTTAGCCCCGTATAAGCAGGCGGTTGATGAGCTAAAGATAAAATTAAAAGGGATGCGTACACAGTTTGAACAAGAGCATATCCACTCACCAATTGAATTTGTAACAGGTCGTGTGAAGCCAATTGCTAGTATTTTAGATAAAGCAACTCAAAAAGGGATACCACTTGATCGATTAGAAACAGAGATACAAGATATCGCGGGACTTAGAATGATGTGTCAGTTTGTAGATGATATTAAAAAAGTGGTTGAACTATTGAGAATGAGAAATGATTTTAAAATTATTGAGGACCGAGATTATATTTCTAATAATAAACCAAGTGGTTATAGATCATACCATGTAGTTATTGAATATCCGGTTCAAACAATTCATGGTGAAAAGAAAATTTTGGCTGAAATTCAAATTAGGACGCTGGCCATGAATTTTTGGGCAACGATTGAGCATTCATTAAATTATAAATATCGCGGACAATTTCCGGAAGACATAAAAATGCGTCTTCAACGTGCTGCTGAAGCTGCCTTTCTGCTTGATGAAGAAATGTCAGAAATTCGCGAGGAAATTCAAGAAGCCCAAGTATTTTTTACGAAAAATAAAGAAAAGCATAAAAATACAACGAAAAAGAATATGGAATAATAAATACATGTTACATATATGGGAGAAGGTGATACAGGAATGAAATTCTCAATAACATCAAAAGGAAATGCAAAATCAAATACATTAATGCATAAGATTCGTACATATTTGCAGGACTTTGGGCTTGAATATGATGATGATCAACCTGATATCGTCATATCAGTTGGTGGTGATGGCACCCTGTTATATGCTTTTCATCGATATAGCTCGAGATTAGATAAAACGGCATTTGTAGGTGTACATACGGGGCATTTAGGTTTTTATGCAGACTGGGTTCCTGAGGAAATTGAAAAACTAGTTATTGCAATTGCAAAGACTCCTTATCAAGTAGTTGAGTATCCACTGCTTGAAGTGATTATTCGTTACCAGCATGGCGGAAAAGAGACAAGATATTTAGCTTTAAATGAATCTACCGTAAAATGTGTAGAAGGTACATTGGTAATGGATATTGAGGTTCGTGGTCAGCATTTTGAGCGATTCCGCGGTGATGGACTATGTGTTTCAACTCCATCCGGAAGCACGGCTTATAATAAAGCCCTTGGAGGGGCAATCATTCATCCTTCTTTACAAGCGATTCAATTAGCTGAGATGGCTTCGATTAATAACAAAGTATTTCGTACTATCGGATCACCATTGATTTTTCCAGGGCATCATACTTGTACGTTGAAGCCAGTTAGAGAACAGGATTTTATGGTTACAATTGATCATTTGACATTATTGCATAAAGATGTGAAATCGATTCAATTTCGTGTCGCAGATGAAAAAATTCGATTTGCACGCTTTCGTCCATTTCCATTTTGGAAACGAGTCCATGATTCGTTTATATCAGATTAATGAAGGTGAATAGGGTGGTTTCATTTTCCTTACAATGGTGTATTGAAGAAAAAGATGAAGGTAAGATGATTAAGGAATATTTAATCGAACAGGAGATCTCTAGAAGATCTTTAACAGATATTAAATTTTCTGGCGGTAAAATTTTAGTTAATGGTCAGGAAGAAAATGTTTTGTATCGGTTGAACATTGAAGATCATCTCGAAGTTATTTTTCCTCCTGAAAAAAGCAGTGAAACATTAGTAGGAGAAAATATTCCTTTAAAAATCATATATGAGGATCGAGATATTTTGGTCATCGAAAAACCGCCATATATGAACACGATCCCTTCAAGAGAACACCCGACTGGCAGTCTTGCCAATGCAATCATTGGGTATTATCAAAAAGGTGGTATAGAGGCTACTGTACACATTGTGACACGTCTTGACCGAAATACTTCTGGTTTAGTACTAGTTGCGAAACATCGATATATGCATCATTTATTAAGTCAAATGCAGCAAAAAAGGTTGATTAAGCGTACATATGAAGCGTTAGTTGAGGGTGTTTTGGATCAAGCTAGTGGAACGATTGAGGCTCCCATCGGCAGAAAAGACACGAGTATCATTGAAAGAGAAGTACGGATGGACGGACAATTCGCACGGACCCATTTTGAAGTATTGAAGCAAAAATCTGGTTATTGTCATGTGAAACTGTGGCTGGACACAGGAAGGACACATCAAATCCGTGTGCATATGTCATTTATTGGGCATCCGTTATTAGGCGATGAGCTTTACGGTGGTAGTACTGACATTTATAAGCGTCAGGCGCTACATTGCAGCAACCTCTCTTTTTACCATCCTACACTGGAAAAGGAATTGAATTTTCATAGTTATTTTCCATTTGACGTATGAAATAATGGGCCTTGGTCATAGAGCCGAAGGTCTATTATTTTTTGGGGTTGAGGGGTCTTCTTGCAAAGCCCCGGTATGATATAGATAAAGCGAACAAAATTCAAAATATCTATATCAAAGCCCCGTTATGATATAGATATATCGAACAAAATCCAAAATATCTATATCAAAGTCCCGTTATGATATAGATAAATCGAACAAAATCCAAAATATCTATATCAAAGTCCCAGTGTTATATAGATAAAGTAAACAAAATCCAAAATATCTTCAGCTTACAGCAATAAATATTTTATTTCACATAATATGCACTTTTACCATGTCCGAAAAGATTAAAGTTTTTTGAAATAATCCTCTGTATCGTTTGAAAAGGAATGTTCTTACACCACTCATGGATTATTTTAGTGGTAATTTTTGTTTCTGGAAATAGGATGGTCAATTCGGCTATGCTACGTAATACGGCATTTGTAACATCCTCTTTGTGAGCACAGTAACTACATTCCAAAGTTTTTCTTATAAAACTTGTATAAAAAGATTGGCATTTCATACAAGTAATTCCTTTCTTAAGATCATTTAACGTATATTTAGGTATTCTCTTATAGGGTGACACTTGCATATGGGAAGCTAATAGTCGGTCAACTAGTTTCGTATGATTTTTTGCTAAATTAGAAGATTTGTTCTCTAGATTTTTCATAAAGCGGTTAATCTGGGGTGGAAAAACAATCTGCAGATTTCGTGGAGCGTTGTACAAGTGGAACTCGGGGTTGATAAAGATAAGATATGATTCAATTGAATAATTGAATCCAGAACTTTTAATGAATCGGCGGAATAGTGATTCAATTCGGTGCAACTGTTGTAACGGATTGGTTATTTCTTTTCCGGATAATGAATACCATGTGTCATTTTCAATATAGAAATCACCCTCATAATTTTTTACTTCAAAAAGGTAGTTCGTTTCAGAATGAATGCATAAACTATCAATTTGATAGGAGGTATTATTTGTTTCGAGTAGTAAATCATTGAGGACCGTCCAATCTTTTGAGAGGTTTGATAAATATTCATCAAACTTTTTTTCACCTAAGAAGCCTTTTTGAAGGTTTAAATAATCAAGCTTTTCTTTTTCAGGTAAATCCATTCGAATGTTCAATGACTTTAAAACATTTAGTTCAAATGATTCTTTACGTTGTTTAATAATGATAATTACATCACCTAACTTTCTTTTTTTAATTTTACGAAATTCTTCCTATATTGACAATGATAAAAAAATAAAAAACGCAAAGCAAAGTGCCTCGCGTTTTTGTTAACCAAAGGTTAATAGTAAACCGCACTTTTATTCATCTAACAAAATACTTTAAATATTAATCCTGCAAAACCTAAATATCCTATTAGTTCACAATGGTTTTTAAGTGGTCGATAATCTTCAAAATCGAAAAGCATTTAAAAACCTCCTTTTTAATGATATGACCAAATTCACAATTGATTAAGTTTTCAACATTCAATTAATTGGGTTTGATCTTAGGGATAGCCAATTTGATAGGTATGAAGGGATCTGTCCATTTTCTGGTAAACTTACATGTCCCTTGTGGAGAAGTTGAAAGGTTTTATCTTCACTCGAGACTAAATCCATAATAGGCATGATTTGCTCTTTTGGTACAAGTTTGTCATTTTGTGATCCAATTACTAATAAATTTGCTTTAATATTTTTTAAGCTTACTTCTTCTCCTTCTATAATCATCCCTCCATTTTTTAGTTTATTTTCTTTAATTAGATCATTAAATAATTGTTTCAATACTGTACCAGGCATAGGGATATGGCCCTTTGTCCATTCATTCATCCTGCTCCATTTAATTTGATATTGTGCATCATATGCATGATTTAATAGTGATAAGTATGGGGAGTAGTAAACAGGGGATGTAATTAAACGAATCCCATAATATATAAATAATGGTGAAATTAGGCCTACAGAATCTAAAATTTCATCAAAATTTGTTTGTTTTTCGGTTAGTGGTTTTTTCCAGTTGCTATAATTAGGGACATATTGAAAATCGATGGGTGTTGAAGCAAGAATTAAATTTTTGATTGGTTCTTTAGCAATACTCGTATACATCGCAGCCAAAGTTCCACCTAAACAAAATCCCATGATGCTTATTTCTTCTGCCCCTGAATGAGATAAAGCTCGTTGTACACCTTTACTCAAGTATTTTGTAATATAATCATTGAAGGTTAAATCCTTATCTTCGTATCCAGGAATCCCAAAATCAAGTAGGTATACCTCATAACCACTGTCAATTAATGTTTGAATAAAACTATTTCCTTTACAAAGATCTAGAATGAACGGTTGGTTAACGAGAGAATATACTAGAAATAAAGGGGTTTGATATTTTTTTATAGTTGGTTCGTAATACCACAAGGTGGTTTTATTTTTTTTCCAAATTTCTTTAGGCAAGAGACCAGTCTCAGTTACTGGATGAATAGTCGTTTTAAAGAAACCTGCCCATCTTTTTAGCTCTTTTATCGGTAATTCGTGTATCCTGCTTATGGTATTACCCATTTTGATTTCCACCCTTTGAAGCTAATTGTTTAAGTTCTTTAAGAGCAATTAGTAATTCATCCACTTTTTCATCAATTTGATCGACCTTTTCTTCTGTCTGTATATTTATTTTTGTAGCGTTAGCAACATCATTTTTTGTTGGGAAATTTAAAGGAATAGAGACTGTTTCAACAGTATTTTGAAGTTTTTTAATTACAGCTGCAGCTACTCTACTATGTGTACCGAATTGTTTTACAATTGCTTCGTTATTTAGTTTGGATTGAATGGATTGATTTATTGTTTCTTCTAGCTTAAGTCCACTCATTTTTAAAATTTGATAGATGTCTATTGATATTTTATTTGACATAAATGAAACTCCTTTCAATTTTTTAAATGTGAAAACAGCTGAAGTATTCATAGAAATGTTTTTGATGTGATGATAAATGTGACAAACATTTCAACATTTGTTATAACTGCTATAAGTTAACGGTTAATCCGCCATCTACAACTAGCAATTGTCCGGTAATATAATCGGAGGCTTTAGATGATAGGAAGAGGGCGGTTCCTTTTAAATCAGAGTCACTTCCGAAACGTTTAGCAGGGATTTTGCTTAAAAGAATTTTGTTTGCATGATCTAATACTTTTGTTATTTTTGTAGGAAAAAATCCAGGGGCAATTGCGTTAACTTGAATGTTATAATCAGCGAGTTTTACAGCTAGATCTTTCGTTAAGGAAACCACAGCGCCTTTACTAGTGTTATATGCGATAGAATCTAGAAATGCCGGATTGGTTCCGTAAAGTCCAGTAACAGAAGAAATATTAATTATTTTCCCGCTACCTTGCACTTTCATGACTTTAGCAACTGCTTGAGAAAAAAAGAACATCCCTTTAAGATTTACATTCATGACTTTGTCCCATTTATCATCTGGCAAATCAAGTACTGGATGGATCCACGATGTTCCGCTATTATTAATTAGTATGTTAATGCTGCCGAACGTTTCCAGTGTTTGTTTCACTACAAATTCAATATCTTCTTGTTTTGTGACATCACATTTAAGCGCAATTGATTGAAAACCTTGTTGGTTTAAGTGTTCACTCATTTTTTGGCAAGTTTCGAGATTACGGGAACAAATAACTACATTGGCACCTGCTTCTGCAAGGGCACTTGCCATTTGTGCGCCAAGTCCACTTCCCCCACCTGTAACAATAGCTGTTTTATTCGATAGATCAAATAACTCCTTCAACCTCAAAGAAATCATCCTTTCTTATAAGAGTTACATAATTAGAATTTTGGATTCTATTCATTATAGATAATCAGATGAGGAAGTGTGTTAAAATTGATATTTTTGCCGAAGCCCTATTTTTAGAAAAATTATATAGATGATAGATTCACTAAGTCTAGTTATTCTGCAAATGTTCTAAACTTCTCTGGGACATAGGGCATGGATGAAACAACTGAAACTATTTCCATCTCCGGATAACGTAAAGCTGTGAGTTTTCCTCCGAAAACTGCCCCAGTATCAATGTTAACTGTATGGTTAACGAATCTAGCTTCTTTAACAGGGGTATGTCCATATACAATCCATGTGCTGCCAGTATAATGTTTTGCCCAATCGCGTCTAACTGGTGAGCCGTCCTCATGTTTTTCACCTGTAATATCTCCGTATAAAACGAAGGTTTTAACACTTTTATGGTACTGGCCAATATAATCCTCTCGTATTCCCGCGTGAGCGATGATTAGCTTTTTGTCGTTTAATATTTGGTAAAGCGGGGATTCTTCATATAATTGGATAAACATCTTTTTATAATGGTTTTCTTCTTTCGGTGTACATGCCTTAAGTTCAGCAACAGTTGTTTCAAGTCCATGAGTTATTTGTACGTTTCTTCCGATAAAATATCGGTAAAGTTTATTGCAATGATTTCCTGGAACATAGAAAGCAAGATTTTGCTGCCACAGCTTCCATACGATTTCAATTATTTTTAACGAATGCGGACCTCGATCGGTTAAATCACCAACAAAGCTTAGTTTACGATGATCGGGATGGACTGGAATTCCTTCACTCCAATCATATCCCAGCTTTTTTGTCAGTGTGAAGAATTCATCATAGCAGCCATGAATATCGCCAATAATATCTGTTTTCATTTTAAACTCCTTTAAGATATTCTTTTTTTTATTATTCTAATTGGTTGATGTAAATATAATGAGTAAATATGGAAACATAATACTATTAAAGATAAATCAAAAAAGAATACTGTACACATTCTTATTTAACGACAAATTAATATAGTTTTGGTAGGATATAAAAATAAACATGGACCATAAGAAGTGTGTTTCTTATGAAACCTATTTCGGAGTAGAAATAAAATTAATGAGGAAATTTGAAAAATCGCATAAAATTTGATTTTCATCTTTGACCTCCAGAAAGGGGAGAAACCATGGAAAGTGGATCACTTACCTCTGTTGTTATTGTTGTCATAGCTGCATTTCTTACTCCACTTTTACTACATCGTTTCAAGCTCAATGTTATTCCTGTTGTAATTGGTGAAATTATTGTTGGATTGATCATTGGAAAAAGTGGATTTAATTTAATCGAAAAGGATATGTGGTTGCAAACTTTGTCCACTCTAGGTTTTATTTTTTTAATGTTTTTAAGCGGGCTGGAAATTGATTTTTCGGCATTTTCGGGAAACAAAAAAACAGCCACATTGCCAAATGGTAAAAAAGAACCTAACCGTTTAAAGGTAGCGTTTATCATTTTTATTGGCATTCTCATTATATCTGTTCTGCTTTCATACTTATTTGTATTAGCAGGCTTAATGCAAGATGTATTTTTATTGACGCTAATTATATCTACCATTTCATTAGGTGTAGTAGTACCTACATTAAAAGATGCTCATATTATGAAAGCGGCTATTGGCCAAATCATTCTCTTAATTGCTGTCATTGCTGATCTTGTGACGATGATATTATTAACGGTCTATGTGTCACTAACAGGTGACGGCGGGGGAAACATGTGGCTGCTTTTGATTCTTTTTGCAGCAGGTGTCCTTCTTTATTTCATTGCAAGGCGATTTAAACAAAAATCATTTTTTGAAAAACTATCAAAAGGTACTACTCAAATTGGGACACGAGCTGTATTCACACTTATTCTAGTTCTTGTTGCCCTTTCTGAATCAGTAGGTGCCGAAAATATTTTAGGAGCTTTCCTGGCCGGTACTCTTGTATCATTGTTAGCACCAAATCCAGAAATGGTCCGGCAGCTAGATTCGTTTGGATATGGATTTTTAATACCTATTTTTTTCGTAATGGTCGGTGTTGACCTCGATATATGGTCTTTGTTAAGCGAAAAAAAATTACTATTACTGATCCCATTATTAATGGTTGCTTTTCTAATTTCAAAAATCATTCCAGTTTTCTTACTGAAAAAATGGTATGACACTAAGACAGTCATCTCATCGGCCTTTTTGCTCACATCGACACTTTCTCTGGTCATTGCAGCAGCAAAAATTGCTGAACGAATTGGTGCGATTACTCCTGAAATGAGTGGGACATTCATATTGGTAGCAGTTATCACTTGTATCATTACACCGATATTATTTAGAAAAATTTTCCCTAAAGAAAACCTGCAAGAACGAAAACAGAAAGTCGCTTTATTAGGTGCCAATCAGTTGACGCTATCGATTAACAGGGAATTAAGCCAGAAATTATATGAGCCAACTTTATATCATACTAATCAGGATAAGGCGGATAACCAAATTGCTGATTCGCTTTTTAATGAAAAAGAAATTCACAATTATGACATTCCAACATTGGAACAAGAAGGTGTCTTTTCTTCAGATATAATGGTTATCATGTCAGGGGACGAAAAAACAAATGCTGCGATAGCGATAGAAGCAAAGCATAAAGGCGTAGAAAGAGTTATTGCTAGAGTTGAAAGTCCAGAGCTCGAGCAGATGGTGAAAAATCAAAATGTAGAAGTGTTCTCAACGCTTCTTTCTACACAAGCATTATTGAGAGCGTTAATTGAATCACCAAGTGTGATGAAAATATTAACCAATCAAGAAACATCTTTATTTGAAATTAAAATGTTAAACAATGAATTTGAAGGAATGACACTAAGAAAATTTCCGTTTACCGGAGATGTTATTTTTGTCAGGATTTTTCGTGGAGGAGAATCCATTATTCCGCATGGTGACACTGAACTTCATTTTAATGATCGGCTGATTGTTACCGGCTCAAAAGAATATGTTGATGAACTAAAGCGTGAATTAGAATTTTGTGATTGGTGTTAGTTTAAAATAAACTTTCATTGTTTAAGAAAATCAGGTAAAATTAGTACTAGGTACTAATAACTTGTGATAATATTGTAATCATTCATAATCCATTCGAGGAGGAAATAAAATATGAATCTTTCTTTACAGGGTAAAACCTATGTTGTTATGGGCGTTGCTAATAAACGGAGTATCGCTTGGGGGATTGCACGTTCTTTACATGAAGCTGGAGCAAGATTAATCTTTACATACGGACGTGACCGTACGGAGAAAAGCGTTCGCGAGCTAGCAGGAACCCTAGATGGTCAAGACTCTATAATTCTTCAATGTGATGTGACTAGTGACGAACAAATACATGCATGCTTTAGTAAAATTAAAAATGAAATTGGTGCTATCCATGGGGTTGCTCACTGCGTTGCTTTTGCAAATAAAGAAGAGTTAAGCGGTGAATATTTAAATGTAACACGCGAAGGTTTTTTACTTGCACAAAATATTAGTTCGTATTCACTCTCTGCCATTGCTAAAGAAGTGAAAAATTTGGAATTAATGCCTGAAGGAGGCAGCTTTATTACATTATCCTATTTAGGCGGAGAACGAGTAATGACAAACTACAATGTCATGGGTGTTGCAAAAGCTTCATTAGAAGCAAGTGTGAAATATTTAGCGAGTGATCTTGGAAAATATGGAATTCGTGTCAACTCTATTTCAGCGGGTCCAATTCGTACATTGTCGGCAAAAGGTGTAAGTGACTTTAACACCATTTTAAGAGAAGTCGAAGAAAAAGCACCACTTCGCCGAGTGACAACTCAGGAGGAAGTAGGAGATACCGCACTATTCCTATTCAGTGATTTATCTCGAGGAATTACTGGTGAAAATATTCATGTGGATTCTGGCTACCATGTAATTGGGTACTGATTTTTAAACAAATAACATAAAGAAAAGTCTCATTTCATAGGAAATAAGACTTTTCTTTATGATTTCTCCAAATCTCGGGTAATTCTAAATTTTCCAAAGTTTATTCTGCATCATTATCTTTCATACTACTTGAAAAGGAGCTTGATGATATATCAATAACCATTTTTTTCGTAAATGAATGATAGATAGAGAAAATAGTCTCTAACACTTTTCTTCCCTCAAATCCATCAATAAGTAATTCTTCATTTGCGTCTTGTATTGAGTGAATAAAGTTTTCATACATATAAATATACTCCTTATTATCTTTCAAAAGTTCTTCTAAATGTTCAAAATTTGTTTCTTCCTCTATCATATACCATCGAATGAGCTTGTTTAATGATGAGCCTTCTAGAGAGATACATCCTTTATTACCAAATATTGATAGTTGGTAGCCTGAATTTTTTGGTTGTGTGATGATATTGGCTTCGATTAATCCTTTTGCCCCGTTTGTGAAGGTAATAATGCCAAGAGAGATATCTTCTGTTTCTTCTGTCTTGGAAAAGGAAATATTATCTCCATATACATTTTTTATATCACCTAAAAACCATTGCATTAAATCGATAAGGTGCATCCCTTGATTAACAAGGATTCCACCGTCTTTTTCCCAATCCCCAGGCCAATTAGCTGCGGCATAATATTCTGAAGAACGGTTTATCCGAATAGATGCGATACCTAAAAAGGGTTTTCCGATTATCCCTTCATCAATAATCTGTTTGATTCTCTTTATAATTGGTTTAAAACGCATTGGATGACAAATACAAACTTCACGGTTATTATCTTTTGCAAGCTGAATAATTTCGTCTGCATCTTTAAGTGATAAAGACATTGGTTTTTCAAGAATCACATGCTTTTCTGCCATTAACACAGCTTTCGCCATTTCAGCATGAAGCCTTGGAACTGTACAAACTATAACTACATCGACTTCATCATTTTTGAGCATTTCGGTGTAATTTTCATAAAGGTTTATTAAATGATGTTCATTAGACAATTTTTTATAATGATGGATTGCTTCAGACATTCTTTCGTTAATAAGATCACTAACTGCAACAAGCTTGGCATCGTCAAAAGTTGCCAAAGCCTCTATATGACATTTTGAAATGTACCCGCAACCTATTAAACCAAAATTAACACCCACGTTATTTCTCCACCAAATAATATCCATTCGGGAATTTATTATCTATTTTTAAGTCTATTAAATGAAACATTATTTACCTCCTTGAAGTAGTCGCTGTTTTGTCGTCAACATAGATTATGTAATGAAGAAATCATCGTAACGGCTAGATTACTAGAATGTTAAATATTCAATGAATATTAGAAAGAGAATGAATTGTAAAAGAAAAGTAGCATTGTAATTAAACTGTAAAATTGTTAGAAAAACCTGATAGGGTAAGGCTTAAGGACAAACTATGAAGAGATTGGGGGAATTTTCCTCAAAGGCGTTTTACTTTTCTATGTTAAAATCGGTTTGCGTGATCATCAAAACATCTTTGGAGGTAACCAATGAAAAAACATCTAGCAATAACTACACTTGCAGTTACACTAGGTTTAAGTACTATAGGGGTGACTTCTCTAAATGAAGTAAAAGTCGAAGCAGCTGCTGTAAATCCTCAAAATAATCAATTAGCTGTGGAAGCAAAAGCCAATCAATTGATTCAAACTGGTAAGAGTTTAATAGGGAAGGCTACGTACAGTAACTCGGAATACAAACCAACAGCCCCATACAAATTTTCATGTGCGTCTTTTATTATGTATATCTTTGAAAAAAATGGAGTAGACCTTGCTACGTATAATGAAGATTATATGGTTAAACAAGGCACTTATGTTCCTAGAAATCAACTGCAAAAAGGTGATCTAGTTTTCTTTAAAAGTAAGAAAACAGGCACTGATCCAGATCATGTAGGAATGTATATTGGCGATAATAAAATTATTCATATGGCAGACCCAAAACAAAATATTGTAATTTCAGATTTAGATAGTAAGCCTTATTATAAAGACAGTTACTTCTCAGCAAGAAGGGTATTACCAAGCTTACTCCCATCAAATCCTGCAACTAAAAGCGATAACATTGTTAAACTTTCATATGATTTAATGAATAAAGTGAAAATGGGTAATACAAATGATGAAAAAGCCATGAAATTTACAGGCACAGGTTTTGTTAATTATATCTATAAAAAAAATGGAGTTAATTTAGGAACAACTAATATAAAAGAACAAATGAAACTCGGAAAAACAGTAGCAAGAGGGAGCTTAAAGAAAGGTGATTTGATCTTCTTTAACAGTGTGAAGGGATCAAGCACACCAACTTCAGTAGCGATCTATGCAGGGGATTACAGACTTATTATCCCGAATTCGAACGGAATTATTACAAGAGTTCTTTTTGTTGATTATTATGATCAGCATTATATCACTGCAAAACGTGTTTTTTAAGCAAAAAATAAAACCTTACCGAAGCATTCGATGTCTAAGCATCGAATGCTTCTATATTTTAATTAGGTAAGATTCCTCTATGTGAAAAAATATGAAAATATTCAATTATCCTTTTTCAAACTGCTAGCAAATTCGATCATGGATCTGCTTGACATTGGGCCTTTAATAAGTAAAATCGCTTTACTGTCTAGTAAAGGTTCTAAAATTTCTTTGAGTCCGTAAACATCTTTAAAAATATGAACATTGGCTTCTGTTCCATCTTGCATTGCTTGTTTGGCTATTTCCTCAGCCTTGTTTCCAATTGTAACTAGGGTATGAATATTTCTTTTAGCAACCATACTGCCAATTTCACGATGGTACTTCTTTTCAAAATTACCTAATCTATTGATATCACCTAATACGAGAATAACATTTTTCCCTTTTCCAATTGAATCAAGTACTTTTAAAGCTGCTTCCACAGAAGTGGGATTATTTGTCCATGTATCATCTATAATGGTACTTCCACCTATTCCAGAAAAAAACTCTAAGTGTCTACTCATATTCTGATAAGTTGCTAGACGAGTAATCGCTTCGTTTATATTCATTCCCATTACATTTACAGCCGCTAGTGCAGCAAGTGCGTTATATACTTGGTGTTCTCCGTATCCGGGGATAAAAGATTCATACGTATTATTTGAATGATGAAGAAGGAAAGACATTCCGTTTTTAGATACTTTGATATTGGAGGCTCTGAAATCAGACCTCATATTAGTCCCAAAATAGATAATCTTTCCTTTGAATGATTGTATAGGAACCTTCTTAGTATTTTCATCATCCGCATTTAAAATTAAGGTACCGCCCTTTTTGATACCTTCTACAATTTCTGATTTAGCTTTAATATATCCTTCAAGATTTTTACATCCATCTAAATGATGAACACCAATATTTGTAATGATCCCGATTGTAGGTTGATAAATCATACATTGATGCGTAATATTACCTGAGTTCCCCAATCCATGTTCGAAAACAGCTGCATCAGTTTTTTCGTCAATTCCCATTAAATATGGAAATGACCTTCGTGGTTCATTTTTGCTGCTTTCAGAAGCATGGACATTCCGATCTTTACTTAAAATATGTTTGATCATCTCTTTTGTTGTAGTTTTTCCGCATGTACCAGTTATTGTAACAACAGGTATCTGAAAAAGGTTGCGATAATACTCGATAAATTTCCAGTATGCTTGCACAAGGCTTCTAACTTTTATTACAGTTGTATTTGGCAAGGCTTTGTTCAATTCTGAATGAGGTTTATCAGATATGACGAGAGATGGCCCCTTTTTATTAATTTCATTCCAGTTTATAGAATCACTTCTACTGACAAACATAAGTGTATGCTTCTTAGTAAGATCGTGTCGATGATAGTAGATGGCTTCCCTTACCTTCCAAAGTTCTGAGCCGCAAATTAATTCACCTTGAAGCAATTTTCGAATATCTCTTACTAGTAAAGGTTGCAATAAAGTTCCTCCTTTCTATTATACAGTATGAGAAGCATACCCTTGATGTATGGGGACTTAGTATGAATATGCTATTACCTATAAAAAATACACTAAAGGCTCATCTGTAGATTTTTAACATTATATTCCTTGGTATAACTTTCCACGTATTGTATTAACCCTCACTCTGCAATTTTCGAATCTCCACTATACGTTTCCACATGGACTTATTTTCCATTTTGCCAAATCCATTAATTCCTGGAGTTGTATTTACTTCAAATAGTATAGGTCCACTTTGATTTAATCCGAAATCAATCCCATATTCCCTGCAAGGAAACTGGGAAGCGATTACTTGAGCGGCGTTGATAGAAATTTCCTCCAATTTCTCTATAACTCTTTTTTTATCTGTATGTCTCATTTTCAAATGTAACGAAAATAATTCATCAATCGAAATGACCTGGTCAGCTCGGCCAGAATTGATAATACCAGTACTAATTGTTTCTTTCGTACCAATTTTTCCATTCATGCCACCAATCTCCCATTTTCCTTTAAGATTTTGAACATGAACCCTGATGCAAAAAGGCAGTCCCTCATTAGTAAAACTCTTGATGCCCTCCTGAATAATATAGGTACCACTCAATCTTCCGAATTTCTCAAAAGGGTGTAGAAATTGGTGGAAATCTTCAATCATTTTTACACACTTATTTATTGGTTTACCTTGTAGTGTGAAACCTTTAAAACAATAGGAAGCGTCTTCCTTTTGAGAAAGTTTATAAATTCCTCTTCCTTGTCCAGAAGTATCGTGTTTAACATAAACATAATCATAACGATTTATGAAATCTAATAGGTTACCTAGGGTATAAATATTTGTTTCTGGAATACTATTAGCTGTTAGAGGATTTTGCTTCAACAGTACATTTTGTTTCCATTTACCTAGTGATTCACTCAAGAAAAACACCTCATTAGAAATATGATTGCTATAATATATGTCTTTTTTTATATCTTCGTGTGGGTAGGGGAGAGTAGCAAATATCACGAAAACATTTAAATTAATGCTGGATTTCTTTGTTATTTCAATATTCATTTAAAAATATCGAAAGTATTTTATAGTCTAAAAATAATAGTTATTTCCCCTAAATAGAAAGATTTTTATACAGAGGGGCATATCGATTATTCTGATTATTTTGTTTAAACATATTATGAATAAAATTAAAAAAGCTAAGTGAAGGATTGATCACTTGAACAATGTTTTTAAGTTAATACCATTAAATATTAATGATCAATGTCTAATGCTTTATCCTAACCAAAGTAAATTAATAGACAAAACCATGCAGACTACTACTATTCATTTTGGTTTTCAAGAAATGGAGGTTAATTGTAAACAATTAAATACTTTAAAAGAAAATGAAATAGGGCTATCAAATACTACAATTGAAAAACTGCAACTTCCTTTAGGAGTTGACTATGAATTATCCATTCAAAAAGATGGAATAATTATAGGGCCGTTTATTGGTTTGTTAATAGCAAATACCGATGCTGATCTCAAACGGAAATTAAAAAATCTTTATAGTATTGTAAAACAATATCCATTGGTGAGGGGGACTATTGTAGTATTTTCTTGGGAAGGGTTAGATCAAAAACACTATAAGATAAATGGTTATATTTACAATCCAACTTTACAAAAATGAGAAAAAGGTACATTACCTTTTCCTACTGTAATAATAAAACAAATAGTGTTGTCCACGAAAAGATCCAATTATTTGAAAAATCTTTATGGTTCACGTATTTTTAATTCAGCTTATATAAATAAATGGAAAATGTTTCAGTTGCTAAGTCCAAATCAAGATTTGCTTCCCCATCTGCCCCAAACCTTCCTATATCAACAGCCTAAAGACATATTATATTATCTTAAAAGTTTTCGTACTATTTATGTCAAGTCACTTTCAGGTCTAAAGGGAATGAGTGTTGAAAAGTTTATTGCTGATGATGATAAATATTGTGTTAAATATCGTAGTAACAATGAAAATAAGACAATTAACTTTTACTCAGAAAACGAACTACTTGAATATGTTAAAGCTAAGTTCAAAAGTGAGAAATATATAATACAACAAGAAATAGATTTAGAAATAGAAAAAAATCATCTCATTGATTTTCGAATTGTCCTAATAAAAGATCAGAATGGACAATGGAAGGATGTAGGCATGGTTGGGAGAAAGGGAGTTGAAGGGAGTGTTGTTAGCAACCGTTCAAGTGGAGGACAGGGAACGAGGAGAAACATTACTTTCAAAATCTTTTCATCTATCAGAAGCAGAGGTGATAAGTTTCCGCAAAAAAATGTCTGAAATTGATATTAAAGCGGCAAGAGAGTTTGATAAATATGAATCTATATATAAATATGGAGTTGATATCGGGATTGACCGAAATCATCATATTTGGTTAATTGAAATAAACAACCATTGCCCGAATGATAATATTTTTTCATATATTGGGGATCATGATACAGTTTCTAAACTTAAAGATTCAAGTATGTTGTATGCAAAATATCTTGCAGGTTTCCCGGAAAAACAGGGGAGGGGAATCAAATAAAACTATAATAAAGTGAAAAACCACAAATCATCATCAACGGTATGTGGTTTTAGCATATCTTTTGTTGGTATTTATTCTATAACAAAACTATTTGGGGTAGTTTGATATTCATTCTTTGTTCTCACGATATTTCGATATATATTTTTATCTTTAAGTTTATTAAACATAGCGAGGTCTGGAGTATAATTTCCTTCAATAATCCATATATCTCCTTGATGTGTAATCCCAATGTCAAAACCGATAATTGCTATCTCGGGATTATTTACTTCTAGTTGGCTCGCTGCAGTTAAACAAATCCCATCTATTTTATCTTCAAGGGAACCTCTATTTAAATGTGAAATATTTGATTCTTTTATGGCATCTCCAAATAATAATAGCTTTTGGGCAGCATTGGTAATAAAGAAACCATTACCTGCAACTTTAACAATTTTTCCAGTTACAAACCAGACAGAACCTACTTTTTGAGTAATAACTCTTATATCCATTGGACAATCGTTGATTGCTGCTAATGATAGCTTTTGTTGAACAATATAGTACTCCTTGGAAAGAAAATGTTCTTCAATAAAACGATAGGTTTCTTCTAAGGTTGATTTCGTGAACTTCCTTCCTCCTGAATGAATTTCATAAGTATTGAAATGGTTGGAGGAAATTTGGACAATTCCTTTACCATTTTGACCAGTACAAGGTTTAATAATTACCTGTCTATATTTTTTTAGAAATTCACAAAAAGTGACTTTAGTTAGTAAATCAGTTTTGGGGATGTAAGGAACAAGTGAATTATTTGTGGTTAGTGTATGATATTGGCTCCACTTGCTTATTGGAAAATGTAAGATTGAATCTTCAATCCATAATCCTCCTTTTAGATCATACACGATTTCAATCACAATAGTGTTACATTCAGGAAAATATTCTCCCAGTTTTTTTGCCGCTAGAATTGATAAGCTCTCGATTTTTCTTAATAAATATTTATATAAATATTTTCCTAATGTAGAGAGAGATTTCTTCTTTTTGAAAATACAATACCAATCATTAGAGGCTGATATCCGGTGCACAGTAACAGTATAATGGAAGTTGCTTTGATAAAATTCCACATTAATTTTTGTAGGCTGAATAACATAATATTTCTGTATTAATTCATTTACTATAAGATGTTGATAAATATCCTCAATACTAGTAACTGTAGTTAAATTAGTATTTGATTTTATTATAAATTCACCATTTTCAGAGAAAACAAAAATCTCCCCTGGTCCAAAAACAGGTTTAATAATAATTGCTTTGTTCTTTTCCAAAAATTCGTATAAAGATTCCTTCGAAAATAATTTTGTTTCTAACATATAGATACATAAGTTTTCTTCTGTCATTAAAATTTTGTATTGGCCAATTCGTCCTCTACTGGCTTTCAAAGTTTCCAACTCCCTTTTAGTGTTAATACTTTAATCATGAGATTGAAAGAATCCGATATTTGAAATATAAGTAAAGCTCCCAGCATTGAATGCTGGGAGTTCCTTAAATAATTCAGTTACTGACAACCCCGTGTAACGATGGTACCTTGAGAAACTGGTAGAGGATCATTTTGATCAAAGAAACCATGAATGACAAACTTTTGAACAATGCTGGATGATTGCTCCATGCCTTCACAAAATACAGCTTCGAAAGGAAACTGTTGTCCCTTAACAATTCCAGTTCCTTTCACAGTGACAATACAAATCTGCCCTTCCTGTCTACATATTACTGAAGTGATGGAATTTGCCTTAAAGAAAAAACTATTACTAGGAGCTTGTATATCTTCATATGTCAATGAAAGTGTCGAAGTTTCAAGAGTGGTAGAGCAAATATCAGCAAGGTAAGACAACCTGCTTCTAATAACTTTTTTAATGATTCTACATTTACATTTAACTATCTTTTGGATATGATTAATCTCCGAATGCGCATCAACATAGACTCCACAGGGACAATAAATCCCCATATATGTTTCCCCCTTTAATTTATAATGGAGTGAAAAATTGAAAAAAGAATTGATTTATAATAAGTTAACCTTTATTTAGAATAGAATGATTCGCTATATTTGAATAAAAAAATAGCTACCCTTTAGTCACTTTTGGTTTTGGAGGGGAGCTATTCCTTCTTCCGTATTTTAACAGCTAAATCAATGATCGGCTTACTGTACATATCTCCTTTAATTAACACAATAGTATCTTCGTCTAAAATTTTTTTTAATATATCATATACTAGAATACTATTTTTAAAGGAATAGATCTTTGAATCCAAGCCGTTCTTTACAGCTTGATCTGCCATAATACGCGCATGCTCACCAATTGTAATGAGAACATCCACACCATTCTGACATATGATTTCTCCAGCTTGTTCGTGTATAATATATCCCCAAGACCCTAAATCAGTTATGGTACCTAGTATAGCTACTCTTTTTTTGGATTTCCCAACTTCATTTAATACTTTTAAAGCTGCTTCTAATGAAGTGGTAGTCATGCTCCATGTATCGTCAAGAATGGTGGACCCATTCATCCCTTTATATACTTGTAAATGTTTATTTAAGTTTTGAAATGTTTTTAATCTGCTTGCAGCTTCAGTTAAATCTATACCTATTTCATTAACAGCAGCAATAGCAGCTAACGCATTATAAACTTGATGCTCTCCATAACCGGGAACAAACATAGAATAATTTTTTTCTTTAAACTGGACATTAAACCGCATTCCATCTTTACAGTATTGAATGTTATTAGCTTTAAAATGACAAGATGGATCGGTGCCAACTTTTATTATCCTACCTTTAAAATTTTTCAAATCTAATTTTTTACTATTTTTATCCTCCGAATTTATAATGAGTACGCCTGAATGATTGAGTACTTCGGCCATTTCCCCTTTTGCCTTAATATAGGCTTCAAGAGTTTTGCAATAATTCAAGTGATGTGCTCCTATATTTGTAATAATCCCTATGGTAGGCTTGAAATAATTTCCTGCTCTTAATACGTCTCCAGGTGCACCGACTGCCGTTTCAAAAACAGCCGCATCAGTTTCATCATCAATACTAAGAAGGTATTGTAAATGAGCAGTTCGTGAATTATTACTGCTGTTTGTAGCTGCAACTGTTTTTTCTCCAGAGAGAATGTGCTTAATCATTTCTTTTGTTGTAGTCTTACCAGATGTCCCTGTAATGGCGATAACAGGAATATGAAACAAACTACGGTAATAATTCACGAATTTCCAATATGCTTCTTCTACATCATTGACTTTTATTATTGTTAAGTTCTCCAACCTTTCATTCTGACTGATTTTTCGGTTGGTTACAATTACCATTGGAAATAATTCCTTTAGACTTTCCCAATCAAGTATTACAGTCTTAGAAAAAAAAATGGTATTTTGATTCTTCACCTGTTTAAGACGGTATGCACCATTATAGACGATAACATTGTCAGACCCATGAATTAATTCACCATCAACAATGGATCTTATCTGACTAACCGATAGGGGCTTCATTGTAGTATTCCACTCCTTTCATTGCTGATATAATATGTTTTCTAATTTCATTTGCTTGTACGATTAAACTATATAAAAATAGAAAATATTCCTTTTAAACATTCAAAACCTTCTAATTCCTTTTTACTTATTCATACTTCCTATGATAGGTATCTATACAAAAAACGGTTTATTCCATAAACATATATTGAGTTATTTTAATTGATGTTTATATAGGGAGTGGGCTTTTTGAAAACGATTATCTTTATAGGTATAAATAAATCTGGTTCAAGTAGGGAAGCAGTTAAAGCAGCAGAACGACTCGGTTACTTTACGGTTGTTTTCACAAATAATGAAAAACAAGTAAAGCAAAGAGAAGAGTATACTGATGTTCACGAAATGATTTTAGTTGATACGAATAACCTTTCCGATATGAAGAAGGAAATTAAGAAATTACAGTTAAGGGGGAAAGAGATAAAGTCGATTGTCAGTTTTATTGATTCAAATGTTTATATTGCTTCCATACTTTGTGATGAATTTTGTCAAAATAATACTTCGTCAAAAGCTATTGAAATAATGGAAGATAAAGAAAAGACTAGGATAGCTCTTAAAAAGCAGCCTTATTCGCCGAAATTTATTATTATTAGACCAGATGAGGTGTTTTCATTTGAATCAATACACAAAAAGCTCAACTTTCCAGTTGTAGTTAAATCACCAAAGTCGACTGGCTCCAAAGATGTTCTTTTTACAGAGAATATAGATGATTTTAAGAAACAGACATTAAAATTGCAGGAAAAGAACCCAGATGAAGCAATTATTATTGAAGAATATATTGAAGGTGAACAATATATAGTCGAGGCACTGGTGTACAAAAATAAAATACAAATAGCTGGGATTATTCAACAAGAAATTTCTCAAGGAAAAAGATTTATTATCACAGGTTACGGAGTTCTTATGGAGGTTTCAAAAAATATTAAAACAGGAATAGAAGAGGTACTTCAGTCTGTTATCACAACTTTTGGGATAAAGAATGGTGCCTTTCACCTTGAATTAAGACATACTAAAAATGGTTGGAAGCTCATTGAAATTAATCCGCGAATCTCTGGTGGTGCTATGAATAATATGATACAAGCAGCCTATGGGTATAGTTTAGTAGAAGAAACTCTTAAATTACACTTAGGAGAAAGTCCTTCTTTAGTACCAAAAAGAACCAATAATGTCTTTACCCAGTATCTCATTGTGTCGCAAAAAGGAATATTAGAAAAAGTTACTGGGAAGGGAAGGGCAAAAAGATCTCCAGGGGTTGTTGAAGTTTATGTAAAGCCTAAAAAAGGAACAAAGTTAATTCCGCCATTATCAATGGGTCATCGATATGCTTATGTGATTGCTACTGGATCAAGTATGGAAGAAGCTAAAAAAAATGCCAAAAATGCTGCAAATGAGATTAAGTTCCATTTAATAGAGGAATAGGAAAGAACAAAAGATTGTATGAAGAGATAAAGTTTAATCCAAAACAACACTAAAGACACCGGTAATAAAATCGGTGTCCTTTTCTCATTCCTACGAGTCTTGATTAACTGTTAATATTTCGCACTCTAAATACTCGTTTTCAGTAATTTGATAACATTTAATATCTGTCTTATTTTTAGCGAATGAAACAATTACCATAAGTACTTTTGGGTCCAAATGATATTTTATATCCTGATAAGATGGGATTGCAAGAGCAGTTGGATGTGAGTGAAAAATGGCAATCAAATGATCATTTAATTTATTAATGTTTGAAATTACTATATCCACCTTCTCTTTGCTAACATAAAATCTGGATGAGGAATTTAATTCATTTTTAAATTTCCATATCCTTTTTACAATGAGATTTTCTCCGGATATTTCTCCTGATAATATTCCACAAGCCTCACATGGTAATTCTTGATGGGTAAATTCTACAATTTCGCGTAATTGTTCTTTTGTGATATTAAACTTCATTTTTCATTTTCTACTTTTAAAGAAGGAAAAGGCAGTGGTCACCTTTTTTTCTTTTTTCATTAATTCTGTAGTATCTTCAATGGGAAGCTTCTTATCTACCTCTTCATCTTTATCGTTATTAACAATTGCTGTTGATTTTGATATTTCCTCACTTGTATTATTCTGAATGGGCCTAACAATTTGGGGATTTCGAACAGTTTGCCTAAATGAAGAGTTCAACTTAAACATACTTTGATTATTCATACTTGAAGTGGAATTGATTTTAGAGGCATTTTGTAAATCCCTAAAAGTAAAAGATGATTTGTTTTCTCCTAAGTGTGGGTTAGTTTTCACGTTTGAATTATTTACGATATCGATTGGGTCGCTTTTTATTAAATTGCTTATATCTGTTAATTTTTGTTTTAATTCACTTAATTCATTAAAATATTCCTGTTCATTATTGATCTCATTTTTCCCTATGTTAGCATCTATTTTATTTATAAGATCATCTCTTAATCCCATCATTTCATTTTCCATATTCAATAGTGAAGTTTGTATCGTTTTCATTTGATTTTTTATTTGTTTTACTTCATTTCTATATAATTGCATTGTTAAATGATTTTGCTCACCCATTTTTACTATTTCATCCACTTTTTCTTCCAATAACTTCTCTAAACTTTGAAATAGGTTAAGATACTCTTCATTTTTTTTTTGGCTTCTGCTCATATCCAGTTGATATTTCTTTACTCGCATTTCTAATATTTTTATACGATTTTCCTGATTTTTGTCCGTCATGCTCTCAGTTCCGCCCCTTTTTGAAATAGTGGTATGTTATTATATGAAAATCCTAAAAATTATGTGAATTAGTAAGATTGCCCACTAGATGAATTTATAGTGATCTTTAGGTGGGTAATTCTATCAATTTTACTATTAATATGCTATTGTCCTATTTCTTTATTGGATATATTGCATAGATTAAAAGTGTAAAAAATAATTGAAAGGAGAAAAAATATGCAATCAAAACCGTTACAAGGAGCTCAGGAGCTCTTATGTATAAACACTGAAAAGGTGTACGACTGGATACTGGAGGAATCTACTGCAAGCCAGACAGTTCCAGAAGCTTCCCTCGGTTTGCCTGCAGGTTTTGACCTTACTTTGTTCGGCAATCCTGCTGCACAAATCGTAATCAAAGCTGTATTAACAGATTCTACTGGTACTCCACTGCCGTTAAACTCAGAGGTGACTGTAACTGAATCTCTCCCTAGAGTTGATCGTCAATTTGAAGTGGATGGCGCTTTAGTTACACTTCAACGTGTTACATTCACTAAAACAGTATTTGTGGTTTTGGAAATTAGCGGTGTAATTCCTGCTACTGGAGTCCCATTCTTAATTACAACACCACCTATTACATTTACACTTACTGAGACGGCCTTCTTATGTGCACCTGAAGGAACATCACTAGTAGTAAGAATCTCAGATTTTGAAGCACAAACAATCATTAACCTTAGCGCAGCAGGTGCTTTAGTTAGCATCGGCGTAACAATCGATGTTTGCCAAAGCATTCAAACAGTTACACCAGTGACATTAGAATTGACAGCTGAATTCTGTATGCCACGTGCACCTCTATTTGAAAGCTGTACAACACCATTAATTCCACCACAATGTCCTGTTGTTTTCCCAGGAGCATAATTGTGGAGTTCAATGAATAAGTATTAAATGAGAGGGGAAGCATATGCTTCCCTTTCTTTATAAATTTATTAGAAAGTAGGGGATCTTGATAAATACTTTCATTGAAGAAATTAGAAAAACACTTTCTCAAATCAAAAAAACACAAAAAGAAAAAATTCAAATATTAGATAGTGTTCTTTCGAATTATAATTTTTCAAGCAATAGTTGTATTGCATATTTTACAGAATCGATCTCTTTATCTTCCGAGCCCTCAGACGAGAATGTTGTAATCGGTAATTTTCAAGTAATAAATATAGGACATACTAGTATTCATCAGCCTATCCTTCTCATAAAAATAAAAAGTGATTCGAATTTTAATTTCTCCGGTAAATATGCTCCAATTGAAGGGCAAGACACACAAGGCATCTATGAGTGGGAAAGAATTAAAACAAAAGGTGATATGGAAAAAGAATATTGGTTAAGGCCTTTGAAAGTTAATAAAATTGCTCCAGGAGAAAAGCTTGTATATTCAAGCTTTCAATTAAAATTTCCTGCATGTGATAATTTGGTTTTATCAATGGATGGATTTGTATATTATGAAGAAAATCACGAAGGTGTTCGGTCACTAAACTCAATTAATTTTACAATTTAAAAGGGGGTTTTTAAATATGTCTAATAATTGGGAAGAAGCAATCATTCAAAAAATTGATGAATTACTTTACGAAATAGTTTTGGGGGAAGAAAAAAGGATACATAACCCGAGGGTTCAATTAATGCTCCTTTACTTAAAAATGCGAATAACGTATCAAAAAGAGGAAGAATACAATTATAATGAAGAAGAATTGAAAATCTTATTACATGAAATAAAAGAATTTCAAGAAGAACATAAAAATGGATTTCAAAAAATACTCAGAGAAACCCCATGAAATTATAGATTTTAGACTATTTTTATATCACCTTACTGCTTTCATCTATACCACAAAAAATCGACATAATATTATATAGTAAATAAGCAAGGGAGGTGAGCTTTTGTGTCAAATTTGAATAATATTTATGTAACGAACGGAATTACGGTAATAAAGAAAAAAAGAAAGCTCGCGAGTAAAAAAGCGATAACACTTCATCCTGGAGGATGTATGTGCGGAAAATTGAAGAAAGTAGGAAAAAGTTAGAATTGAAGACTTTATTCATATAAAAAACAAATCCCCGAATAAATTTGATTATTCGGGGGTTGTTTTCGTTTAGGAAATTATAAAATATTCGCACTGTGGATAACTTTATGAAGAGCGAAGTTTACGTCTAGCGCAAGCAGCCGTCGGCTAGCAGATTCTCCGTCTCCTCCCTACGATAAGTCAACATCGGGTGAAATTTGAAGTGCCAATTTCACTAGCTCGTGAACTACCTCACCGTGTTTTCTTTATCTCAGTCGAAGACTACGAAATCCGTACGCCGATGAGCAAGGGCTTGCGCTTTTGTTTTTAACTAAATGTTTGATCCAAAAACTTCACGATATCAAACATATTCGTTTTGCTGGCTCCTTTAACTAAGACAGTGTCCCCTTTTTTAATAATTTTTAATAATAACGTGTGCAGTTCATCCTTATCAGTGAAATGGTATACATTTTTAGCGGAAAAACCCTTTCTAATAGCATGAGTTCCAATTTCTTCTGTTCTAAAACCATAGGTGATTAAAAAATCAATTTCTTTATCACAAACATACTCTCCGACTTTACGATATTCTTCTTCTCTTAAATTCCCTAATTCTCTCATTTGTCCGATAATTGCTATTTTACGTTGTTTTCCAATATTGGAGAGGACATCAATGGCAGCTTTTACTCCTTGAGGGTGGGAGTGAACGGTATCATCTATAACTGTAATGTTATCTTGACAATGATAGATTGTTAATCTTCTTGGTGGTTTTCTAAATAGCAGTCCTGCTTTAATTTCCATCGGAGTGAAACCTAAGTAGTCGGCAACAGCGATTGCATTTAGAGCATTATATACATGATGTTCTCCAAAAATAGGAATAAACAGTTTCGTTTCTTGTCCCTGAAGTTTCATTTTGAAATTCATTCCATTGTCTGCATATTTTACATCATAGGCTCTATAATCAGCTTCAGTATTTATTCCGATTGTGAGGATTTTCCCTTTGAATCTTTTAGTCTCTAAATATTTTGAGTTTAGATCATCTTTGTTAATAAATAGAATTCCTTCTTGATCCATTCCATGAATTAATTCAGATTTTGCATGCGCGACCTTTTTAATATCATCGTCAAAGTTACCAACATGTGCTAAACCTACATTTGTAACAATACTAATATTTGGCTTTATAATGCTGCAATGTTCTGTAATTATACCTGGATATGCCATACCATATTCTAATACTACTGCTTCATGAGTTGAATTGATTTCTGCGGCATGTTTTTTAGTATGCTCTGTTGTATTCCAATAATCCTTAGACTCAAATATATTCCATTTTTTCGCTAGGATTGATGCTAGGAATGCTTTCGTCGTAGTTTTGCCAGCACTACCCGTTACAGCGATAATTGGAATTTCTCCTTTTTCTTCAATACTTTTTTTCTTTACTTTTGTTATCTTTTCTTTTAATTTTTTTTGGTTGTTTGCAAGAAACATAGCATATTTAATGGAATTGATAACAACATCTAGCTCTAAATAAAACGCTGGAGGACAACCTGGTCGCCAATTTACTTCATATATCCATATTTTTCGATTATCATCTAATCCAATATCTATTCCGATTTCATCGATAACTTCCTCATAATGTGATATTTGAATTTCGTCTAAATGATTTGCTAAAGACAGGCCAAAATGCTCCAGTGTGCGTCTAATGTTATAAGCCTCTCCTTTGAATTCTTGTTGCAGAAATGGATCTAAATAATTGGTGAATCCGCCATTGTTAATATTAGGGATTATTGATCCTTTTGGAGCAATCCGTGGATATATAGTGGTGATAACCCATTTTCCTTCTCCATTTTTTTGAACATGAATTCTAAAATCATATACTTGACCTGATTTTGTAATTGAGTGAATATAGGGTTGAATAATAAAAGTTCCTTTTGAAAGCATCGAATGAATAAAGTCATTTAATTGTTGTTTTGAATAGGCAATAATATCAGAATCCTTCTTGACCTCGAAATAGTCATCTTTTTTAGAAATAAAAAAGATTCCTTTACCTTTTCTTCCGTCAATGGGTTTAAATACGATTTTTTCAAATCCATCTATAAACTTAAAAAAATTTTCAGTATTTTTAACTATTTCTGTGGGGATTAAATAGTTTGAAAATTCTTTAGCTTCTTTTAATCTTTCACTAACATTCCACTTGTTACCAATCGAATGAGTAGTAAAAGGGATCTTTTCTTTTAACCTCTGAATGATTTCCTTTGACTTAGCTAGTTTTTCAGGACTACCAGCATTGTAGATAACATCTGGGAAGGGCATAATTCGCTCCACCCATTTTCCGTTTTCATATACTTGTCCTCTAATTGAGTTATTGGTGAAATTTACTGTACCGGGAGAAAAATAGAAAAACTTGGCACCTTCAGCTTTAGCAACTGCAGCATAGGCATAAGACTTGATAACTGTTTGGGGGTCTTTACGATGATGTAACATTCCTATCAATGTCATTGAATAATCTCCTTTTTCTTTTCTGTAATCTATATATATTACATTCAATAGATCATGTTTTTGATACAGACATTTGTTCAATTTTGGCCATAAATAAATACCCCAGTAATAACCTGAGGTATCATATTACCATTTCGGTTCAATAATAATTTTCCTTTTAAGTAAATCCAAATTCAAAGTTTGAATGGCTCTTATACACGATAAATCTACTTCTGTACAAGTATTTGTTTTTATTAATTTCATTACATCGTTATGAATTTGAGTAACATCCCCATGTATATCCAATGGGCAAAGGATTGATAGTGATGCATAGAATTTATCGTTATCAATGGATTCAATTCGAAAATAATTTGAAGTGAACCTGTTTTCCTTATCTGTTTGATTATCTCTATAAACCCCCATTTGTGAAAATAATCCATCGTTTGTATATAAAAAGATAGGGATGGTATCTACACCAACTAAATGAGAAAGCAATTTTCCAAAGTATTTAGTTTTAGAATTCGTCAGCAGATCTTGTATCATTTTTAATTCTAATAATGCCTCGCAAATATCCTGTTTATTCCCTATTATACTGATCAAGTCATTTGTCATCTCCTCAGTCTGCCCCTTTTTTATATGATATTGAACTTTCTAAGGGATTGTGCGAATTGGTGAGGAATATAGACTTGGCTAATTCATCTATTTATCGATGATTCATGTATTGACAAGTTTTTTTAAAGTGGTTCCAAATAGAATTTTATTTTCTTCGAGGCTTCTAAGGCAATTTGTTTTGCATGTTCAGATGATTCAGCGGAGGCGATGATACAGGCATATCTATAGCCCATGGAGAAAGGGGGAGTTAAAATACTTCCAACTTTCGGTTTGATATAAACGTATTTAACTCCTTTGTGCTCCAAAGCTTGTTCTGTTCCCACTATTTTAAGTAATTTACCAGGAGAGTATATTGTTAAATATTTGGCATACACATGTTGTTGTTGAGTTACTTTTAGTGAAGGCTGTTCTCCTAGATGCATTTTTAATATTTCTTTGACGAGATTAATACCTGTTCCTTCCTCAATGATTCGATTCATTGTTCCCCCTGACATTCTCGGATTTATTTCAATTAGTTTCCAGTCTCCTTGCACATAACGCATCTCTAAGTGACACGAACCACATGAAAGTCCTAATTGATCAATAATGCTTTTAATGGACACATGAAGGTTCATATGATCTTCATCATTTAAGTTTGCGGGAAATTGATATCCGGTAACGATAAACCTTCCATTGTTAATGACTTCTTGCTTAATTACTCCGACAACAGTCATTTCATTGTTGTGAACAAGAACCTCAATCAGAAACTGAGGTCCTAATAGATATTCTTCTGCCAATATAGGTTGTCTTGGATACTTTTTTTGTAAATATCTTATACGGTATTCCAACTTCGCTGTATCATCAACTAAAAATACATCTTTTGACCCATTGGATGAGGGGGATTTTAATATCAATGGTAAAAAAGAAATGTACTTCTGAACAAACTGATCAATTGGAGTATCAAAATCAATAATAGTAAAAAAAGGGGAGGTGGAAAGTTCTTTTAACTTCTCTCTAAATCTTATTTTATTTTCCATAATAAATAGTGAGTTTTCGGATATTTCTACTAATCCGAGTCTTTTAGCTAGCCTAGCAGTATAAGAAATATACGGGTCTATAAAACTAATACAAGCACATATTTGTAGACCATTGTCTTTTAGTTTTGTTATTTCATCTGTAACGCTTTTTTCATCAAGTAAATTATTGATAAAAACTAGATGATCTACATCTTGAAGGTTATGATTTTTAAGCTTGAACTTTTCTCTGTTTGTTAATAAAACAATAAAATATCCCATTTCTTTTGCAATGGTTAAAGCTTCTCTGCTTGTTCCAAATTCATAACAACCAATAAAAATGATTGATTTCAATCTGTTTAACCTTCTTCCTTACACATTTATATAAATAATTTATGTTACCTAAAATTTGTGGATACAGAAGTATTAGCAATAAAATATAAGATAATATAAGGAAATTGCTTAGTTTTTAATGATTTAACAGGTATATTACTAATAAAAAATATGCGAAAACACTCCTCTAAATGCTGAAACGGATTGTACATATGATTAATACATTATAAGTAAATGGTAAGGAGGTGAAGGATAGTGGTTGAAGAAATGAAGGGGAAAGATGGAGAAGTGAAGGTTAGTGTAAATGAAAACAATGAATCAAAAGATATGACAAATCTAAGTTCAGAACAAGTCCAACAATTAGTGGATTCGATTAATAAGAGTTTAGAAAATGCAATGACTACTGTCAATGAAAGTTTAACAAATATATTGGGAGGATTGGATTTAAATAGTTTAAAAAGCGAAACTTCCAAGAAAGATTTATCTAAACTTATAAAAAGCTCATCGATTTCCAATGTGATATCTAAAATAAAGCCATCGAATTTGAAAGATAAATTACCTGTACTTGAAACAACCAATGAAAAAGGTAATTTTAAAGTTCATTTAAATGAGAAAAAAATATTGGAAATAGATTTATCCAACTTAAAAAGTAAGGAGTAAAACTAACGTTTGCCTTACTATATATGCGGATACAACGAAACTAGTAAAACATAGACTATATTATCAATGACTGGAGGTGAATTTTATGTGTATGACGAAACCATATCGAATTTATAATTGCGATTCAACGAATAGTGAAAATACTCATAATCCTAAAGATGAGAATAATGAAGGTAAAAATGGAAATAGAAACGGAAATGGCAATGAGGTACTAAAATTTCAAGGTCTTATTAATAGATATGGAAATTTAACATCGACTGGAGGACATGGTGGAGCTGCTATCGCTACTAGTAATAATACTTTGGCCTTAGCTACTGCAAGTATTTCAACTGCAATAGGAGGAGCTGGAGGTTTTGGAGGTGCAATTACTCCTATAAATCCAGTAACAAATGTTCCAGTTAGCTTCTTGGATGGAAGCTTTAATGGCAACCTAAATGGATTGTTAAATGATAACCTTAGTGACAACTTAAATGATAACTTTAGTGACAACTTAAAAGGTAATTTTAGCGAAAATAAAAATTCGATTGACGACTAAGTTGATATTGCATAATGAGATCTTTTATCATTCGTCCAACAAAAAAGGGGGGAAACAAACTGAGTAAAAATAATAAAGTGCAACTTGCTAAGGAAAAATTAATGGATTTGGGTATTTCGGGAGATATTGCCTCTAATTTAGCCAATAGTATTTTAGATGGCTCTAAACCATCAGTGAATTCACATGCACAGGGTGGAAAAGGGGGTCAAGCATTAAACTTAACCTATGTTGACAACTATTCTACCTTAATGCTCGTTTATACATTCCTCTTAAATTCTTTGGACGATAAGGAAGATTCTAGTCTCCTAAATCAATCCCTTTTATCAACGTTGCAGACTGTAATGAATGAGCAAAAACAATACCGTGATGCCTTCCTAGAGGCTGTAAAAAACCTTAATAAATAATAAATAAATTGGGCTGTCTGAAAAGCAAAGTGTCAGGCACTTATAAGACAGCCCTAAACAAAATTTGTAATGAATAGAAATCCCTCATAATATACATTAATTAAAACCCATAGGCACCTACCACATTTCTAATGCATACATATAATACGAAATATTTACTTTAAGAACGGAGGTGCAAATGTTGGGTTCCAGTCAAAATCAATTTAATACATCAAAACCTCTTTTATACATTATCGAACCAAAATCTCAGGAAATATTTGTGAATATGCAAAGAACATATATGACTAAGTTATCTAAAGAAGAATTTCCAGAAAAATCAATCGCAGTTGATAATAATGATATGTCCGAAATCAATATAACCGACAAGGAAATGGCAGAAAATGAGAGACCAGCAGTCCAAGAATACAAAGAAGTAGAAGAAGAACCTATTCAAATTCAAATAGAAAATTACATTGAAAATGAAGCTATTACAGAAGAAACCATTGCTGTAGAAGAGTCTTTGCCAATCAATACGGGATATCGTAGAAGATCCTTTAAAGATATGGATATAGATGAAAAAATATATTTTCTTGTAAATATGCCTCGCTATCTCCCTAAAGTAATTGTTGAAATAAAAACAGAAACAATTAGTTATAGTGGAATAGTTCTTAAATATGAAAATGGGATGATTTTATTCGATCAATTATTATTGGAAGAAAAACCTCTTCAAATTGATGTAAAAGAAATTAATGATATAAAATTCGTATCAAAATAGAGGAAAAGTCGATAAGCTTTTTCTTATCGACTTTTCAGATGAAGATCACTTTTCATTATAAAGTTTATTAATTTGGAACGAATCATTTTTCTTCGTTGGCCTTATCTTCTTTAACAACCTGGTAGATGGATATCATCTAAGCACTGGATGGCAATGAAATTACTTAAGTCTACAGTTATACAAGAGTCTGATAAATGTAAGTTCTTTTGAGGATTATCGACTTCCGGGCAAGGGCTAGTCGTACATTCAGGTTCTAAAACACGTAATAATGCACAGCAACCTTCAATATTTTCCACTCTAAAGAACATAGATTTACAGAAGAAATCAATTTTATCATAAATCTTTTTGCCTTCTTTATCACAAGGGCAGGCATGACTTCCCTCATTTGGCTTAAAGAATGCTTCAAATGGTTTTCCGTCTCTAGTATATAGGATGAATGGACGTGTGTTTTTTCGCTTATAGGGTTTATTCTCATTGCCACCTAATACTGGATTGAGACAGTTTGTCGGACAATTATTATTTAAGTCCTCATCAGCAGCATCTTGTAAGTCATTTATAAAGTGTACAACATCGCATACACAATTAAAGTGATCATCATGATCTCTGAAGCTCATTTAGATTTCAACTCCTTTATTTTTTGTAATGTACATCACATTAATAGAATATTGGAAATGACATCATTTTGTTACGAATGTCCTCGCTTTTTTTGAAAAATAGGCATAAGGTTATTACCTATAAATCAATGATTCCTTATTTTCACTTCTCTTTTTAATAGACTAATGCCTATTGAAGATGAAGAGTAATTTAACTTTGTCCATTGCGAGGTAAATAAAAAAGGGGGGATAGCATGATTCAATCATGGCTTTTATTAATTTTATTTGGTTTAGCCAGTTTTCGATTGACCCGCCTAATTGTAATGGATAATATCACTTCTTTTATTCGGAAACCATTTCATGAAGAAATAGAAGAACAAGACGAAGCTGGGAATATTTCCACCTACATTAAAATTAAAGGCATCGGTTTGAGAGCTTGGATTGGAGAATTATTAAGTTGTTATTGGTGTACAGGTGTTTGGAGTTCTCTCTTTCTTTATATTTCATGGATTTTATGGCCATTTATAATGGAACCCATAATCATTATTCTTGCCATTGCCGGCTTAGCAGGGATCATTGAATCAATTATTACAAAAATCATAGACTAGTGGCATGAACAACCTATTTAGACCAACATAATATATGAACATAAATCCATAATAATGAAAGGATGTTATTTTATGAACAAACCAAATGGGAAAGCTCCTGTCTTACCCTCAAAACAAGTGAAATATACTGAGAACAATAATGGTAAATTAGTAAAAAAAAGTGGCTGTGGCTGCGGAAAGAAAAAGAAAAAATAATAGGCATCTTGCCTGTTATTTTTTTGTAGAAAAACTTTTTCACATTATCAAATATAAATTTAATTTCCTTCATTTTCCTTAATTAATTTTTCATAAAATGATTGTTTCTGTCAAAAATAAGAAATAACTTTTTGAAATTTATTGAGGGGAATAACGAATGAAAAATGTTTTGTTTGTAAAATTAATTATCATTTTCTTCGTAACCATTTTAGTTGGTTGCAGCTCCGGGCAGGATGGTAAAGTCAGTCGCTTAGCGTTGTTAAAAACAACACAGCCAGCACCGGTAAAATTAAACAAGCAAGAGAATCGATCAATTTCAGAACAAGTAAAAAATGATGTGTTGAGTCATCGAACTATTTACGATGCGGCAATAATCGAAGGTGAAAAGCAGATTTTAGTTGCATATAAAGTAAACCATTTTTATCGCTTTAAAATGAAAGGGATTGAAAAAAAGTTAAAAAAACAATTAGAAAGTCATTTTCCAGACCAAAAATTTGTTGTATCAAGCGATTATAAAATTTTTTTAGAGTCGGTTCGTTTAAAAGAGGCGATCAAAAAACAATCTATTTCGCAAAAAGAGGCAAAAAAGAGATTTAATAAAATAATCAGTTTAACAAAAGAAATGACATAGAAAGAGTGAGTCCCAATGTCAAATAAAAATAAAACAAAAACACCTGAACAAATTCAATATGATCAATTAGAAAAAAGGCATGAAATTAAAAGACCACTTTTAAAAAATTGTGTACGTGCATTTTTAATAGGTGGTTTAATCTGTGTTATTGGACAGGCAGTTACCTATTTTTATATCTATTTTTTTAATTTTACTGAGCAAACCGCTGGAAATCCAACAGTCGCTACAATGGTCTTTTTTGCCATGCTTTTAACAGGATTTGGGGTTTATGACCGACTCGGTCAATTTTCTGGGGCAGGGAGTGCTGTGCCAGTAACTGGCTTTGGGAATGCGGTAATTTCTGCAGCGATCGAACATCAGACGGAGGGATATGTGTTAGGTGTGGGGGGGAATATTTTTAAATTAGCTGGATCAGTTATTGTTTTCGGTGTTTTCTCTGCATTTGTCATCGCATTAATTAAAACTATCCTCATTCAATGGGGGGGATTCTAATGTTAAAAGGATCACAAACATGGGTATTTTCTAATCAACCTACCATATTATCGACTGGAGTGGTTGGGGGGCCATTTGAGAAAAATGGGAATCTAGCTGATGATTTTGATAAGTTTCACGAGGATCTATGGATGGGACAGGATACTTATGAAAAAGCACAAAGAGTGTTAATCGAGGATGCAGTCGATGTTATTTTACAAAAAGAAAAAATAAAAGAAGAAAAGATTCAATTTTTTTTATCAGGAGATTTAATTAATCAAATTACTCCATCTAGCTTTGCCGCTAGAACCATTCAAATTCCGAATATAGGTTTGTTCAGTGCGTGTGCTACTTCAATGGAAGGTCTTGCCCTCGCTTCGTTTCTTATAAATTACAATGGAGCAAAAAAGATTATTACAGGTGCATCGAGTCATAATGCAGCAGCTGAAAAGCAATTTCGATACCCGACTGAATATGGAGGGCAAAAACCACCGTCAGCTCAATGGACTGTAACAGGAGCTGGTTTTGCTCTAGTTACATCTGGAAATAATGTTAAAGATCCACATCCCCGTGTAACCTCCGCAACGATTGGAAAGGTGATAGACCTAGGATTATCTGATCCGTTTAATATGGGGGGAGCAATGGCGCCTGCAGCTGTTGACACGATAGAACGACATTTTCAAGATCTTCGGCTCGATCCATCCTATTATGATTTAATCATTACTGGGGATTTAGCAACAATCGGCCGTAACATTGCCTTAGAATTGTTTCAGAATAAAGGACTGCCAATTGATGAGAAACTGTTTAATGATTGTGGGCTTTTAATATATAAGAAAGATCAGCCTGTACTATCGGGGGCTAGTGGTCCTGCATGTTCAGCAACAGTTTTGTATGGACATTTATTAAATCAAATGAAAAAAGGTGTTTATAAAAGGATATTAGTTGTAGCAACAGGTGCATTATTATCTCCATTGTCATTTCAGCAGAAAGAAACGATTCCATGTATTGCACATGCAGTATCGATTGAATGGATTTAGTCCTTACAAAATTCTGGGATGAAGGAAAGGGGTAGTGTTTCATGTTAGCGATGTTTTTTTGGGCCTTTATTATTGGAGGTATCATTTGTTTAATAGGGCAATTGCTATTTGATGTTGCCAAACTAACTCCAGGTCATACTTTAAGTTTATTAGTTGTCATTGGAGCGGTTTTATCTGGTTTAGGATTGTATGAACCTTTGATTGATTTTGCAGGAGCTGGTGCAACAATTCCCATTACAAGTTTCGGTAACTCTCTAGTTGAAGGTGCAATGAATGAGGCGCAAAAACACGGGATTGTTGGTGTATTAACTGGAATGTTTGAAGTCACTTCCTCCGGAATTTCAGCAGCAATTATTTTTGGATTTATTGGAGCGCTAATCTTTAAGCCTAAAGGATAAAACGTGGATCCTATTGGAGGAAGGCTTTGACTTAAGAAGTTTTTTATAAAAAATGCCCATGCACATTGGCTTTTACCCACATATTCTAAAATAAGAATATAAAAGTGAGGTGATAGTGATGTATGGATATGGCGGATATGGCTGTTGCTACGGTGGCTATGGATACGGTTTCGGCGGGGGAAGCACTTTTGTCTTAATCGTCGTTTTATTTATCTTATTAATCATTGTAGGAGCTGCATTATGTTAATGAAAAATAACAAAGATGAAGTAAAGCCAGATGGATTACTTCATCTATTTTTTTGTACATAGATCAAGGCGCCCCGCACTTTTCTATGTCTAGCTCCAACGCCTATCGGCTAGCGGATTACTTCGTCTCCTCCCTACGATAAGTCAACATCATCTCGTGAACTGCCTCAGCACGGTTTCCTTTATCTCAGTCGAAGATTACGAAATCCGTACGCTAGACCTGCGGCACTTGCACTTTTCTTAATTTGTCCGCTTTTGTCTTTCACCTTTTTTTAACTGCTTTCATAACATAATGTAGTTGAAAGGGAGGGCGAGACGAAGAATGGAAAATAATTTTTTTAAAAATATTGAGAAAAAAACTGGTGTGAATATGAAAGACATTTTTGAGTTAGCAAACTCATTGCAGAATGCAAATTTTAAAGATGAAAAAACTGTGCGAAGCATTATTCAAAGGGTTTCGCAAATTGCTAATAAGCCAGTGTCAAAAGAGCTTGAAAATAAGATGGTTAATTCAATAATTAATGATGGTAAAAAGCTAGACTTTAATACTATTTCAAAAATGATGAATAATAAGAAGTAACTTATATGGGCTTGCACTGCAAGTCCTTTTGCTTTTTTTGATTTTTTGCACAATTTAACGGTTTGTTTATTTTTGAAATGGTTTACAATAGGATTAGGGGTGGTTAAAATGGTCTATAGATTAACATTGGAAAATGATCAGTATAATCAATATAGTAATCGAATGATTAATCGAAATGAACAATCCATAAGGTTATTACGAACTTCCAAAATTACAAATCCATCATTTTTTAAAACTCCACAAAATTTAAATGATAATAACTTTAGAAATTCTAAAATCAATAAAAGTTCTTCATTCCCAGACATAACAGGAAAAGGGAAGTTTATAAACGAATATATATAATAAACATATATCTAGGAGTGAAAACATGGCAACAATCGAAGATTTTTTGAAGCTAGATTTACGAATTGGGACAATCCTTAAAGCTGAACACTTTCCGGAAGCAAGGATTCCTGCAATAAAAATGGAAATTGATTTTGGTAATGAAATTGGAGTAAAACAATCGAGTGCACAAATTACCAAAAGATATACACCAGATGCTTTAGTAGGCGAGCAAGTTGTAGCAGTAGTAAATTTCCCGCCAAGGAAAATTGCTGGATTTAAATCCGAAGTTTTAGTTCTAGGAGGAGTGCCTGAAGAAGGTGATGTCGTCTTGTTACAACCTAGACAGCCGATTCCAAATGGAACTCCAATTGCATAAGTGTTGCATAAATAATTAAGGCTGTCCCATGGGACAGCCTTATGAATTATAATCTTTTCTCCATCGTTTTGTGTGGGATGCCTGCATCCATAAATTCATCAGATACCACTTCGTAACCTAGTTTTTCATAAAAAGGAATGGCATGGGTTTGAGCATTGAGCTTTAAAACTTGGATATCCTGATTGGATGCATAATTTTGTATTGCATCCATAATCAATTTCCCTGCACCTTTCCCACGATAGGTAGGGATGATGCAAATACGCTCAACCTTCCCTTTACTATCGACTATTCGAAACCTTCCAGCTCCTACAGCATCATCCTTATCATATAAGACAAAATGTACGGCAGAATCTTCAAATTCATCGATTTCTTCTTCGATACTGACTTGCTGTTCTTCGACAAATACAGTTTTTCTAATTTTAAATGCATCTTCTAATTGTTGATCGGTTGCTACTTGTAAGACTTTCACGAACTTTTATTCCTTTCCTAAGTGATAAGTTTCATAGACCGTCCATGAACCATTTTCAAGCTGATATAACAGATGGAAGCGATCCACGACTTCTTCATGGTTGATGCCAAGCAAGCGAAGCTGGCCATATATATCTGAATGTTCATCATTTGATAGCTTTTGTCCAATTGTAACATGCGGAACAAACGCGTATTCTGGTTCTCCTCCAGGTAAGTCTTTATATAAATCAAGGTGAAGTTGTTCCAGCTCTGGTGTAGATTCAATCTTAAAATAAATCGTATTATTTACAGGTTGAAAAGAGCTGACCTTTGAAATATGAAGCTTGATTGGTTTATACTTCTCGGCAACGTTTTTAAGCCTTTCTGAAATATTATTCATTTCATCATCAGAAGATTCAAAGACATGTTTAAGAGTGATATGTGGAGGAACCAGTGCATAGTGGGGATCATATCTTTTCCTATAAGAATTAGCTAGATCTTGTAGCTTTTTAGATGGAAACATTACAATACCGTATTTCATTTATTTTACCTCCTTAAAGAATAATAGGCTTTGTTAATATTTATTGTTGATTAATTTCTCTGTAGGGTATATGTGAAGCGATTTCTATACGGAGTATAATTAGCTGAACACATCCCCTACAGGATTTTATAAGAACGACATGAAAGTTAACAAAACCGAATGATAAAAAAGCCTACTTTTATTATAACAATTATTCGGAAAATTTAACATAATAAAGTACTCAGCTTAAAATGTATTCTTCAAAGCTCGTTTTAAATCAGGCTGCCAAAATTTCCAAGTATGATTTCCATCAAATTCCTCATAAAAGTTTTGGAAGCCTTTTTTCTGAAATAATTGATGAAGCTCTCGATTAGGAGTCAAAAAGTCTTGAATGCTCCCATTTGTCGTTGTAACTTCTGTTTCTCCTTTTCCAATAATGTGGTAAACATCAAGCAAATGAGGATTTGAATGATTTGTTACCGCATGTAAAACTTTTTCATCGACCAATGGAGATTGCAAAATGACTTTTCCAAAAATATTAGGATATTTCACTGCAGTCATCAATGAAACAGTTGCCCCTAAAGAATCACCAATTAATACCCGCCCATTTCCCATTTGGAATGTAGGATACTCTTGATCTAAATAAGGAACAAGCTCATGTGCCAAAAATCTTATGTAGGCGTCATTTTGTTCACCGTCTGGGTGATATTTCTTCCTTCGATCATGGACATTTTTATATGGTATTCCCACAATTATAAGGTTTCCAATTTCGCCCTTATCTAACAACTCATCTGCTACACGAGCAATTCTTCCTAACTGAAAATAGTCTTTTCCGTCTTGAGCAATCAATAAATTGTATTTATATAAAGGAGAATAGTTAGCGGGTAAATAAACTAAAAGATTTAATGTTTCCCCTAATTCCTTACTCTCAAAAGATATATCTGTAATTGTGCTTTTTGATGTAGTCAATGAATTTCCTCCTATCTGTACAAGCTTCCTATGATCACAGAACTATCCCCTCTGGAGAAAAACTTTCACACTCAAAGGTTGTTCTTGTGAGCGTAGTCACTAGGCAAATCTTTTCGCTTTTCTATTGTAAGATAATTTTACTTCGATTAATCAAAAAAAGGAAATATTTTATTTTTTTAGTGAAAATGATTGACATAATAGGATTTACATACTATATTTAATAATGTCCCAGAAATAATATTGTGATTCTGTAGCTCAGCTGGGAGAGCACCACCTTGACAGGGTGGGGGTCGCTGGTTCGAGCCCAGTCAGAATCATACATAAAACCCTAGAGCCACAATGGTTCTAGGGTTTTTAAATTTCGTAGAAATATTAAAAAATGAGTCGTTGTTGACGAATTGTTGACGAAATCATTAAATGCTCTTTTTTTGAGGAGAAAAAACATTATCTAATTTATTCGCTACTTCTTTGTCAGCTGTTTGAAGAGCATGTCCATAAGTATCCATTGTAATTCTAATATCAGCATGTCCTAGTCGTTCCGAAATAATTTTTGCATACACTCCCTGATTAATTAAAAGAGTTGCAGATGTATTACGTAAATCATGTAAACGAATATACCGGACTTTTGATCGTTTTATAAAACGCCTCCACCAAGTTGACGGGGTAGAATGATAAAAATGCGTTCCATCTTCATTGCAAAAGACCCATTCACGTTCTTTTTCAATCCAAAGCTCACCAGATTTTAGTTTTTCTTTTTTCCAATTCGTATTAAATTTTTTTAATTCCTCTACTATTGAAGGAGGTAAAGAGACAATACGTTTTGATTTTTTCGATTTTGGTCCCTTGATTATTGGCCTTCCGTTTTCACCTTTAACTATTACCTTTTTAATATTTATTGTTCCTTTTTCTAGGTTAATATTAGACCATTCGAGTCCTATTAATTCACCACGTCTTAATCCAGCTGCTAGAGCCAGAGTAACGAAGATTCTCCAATGAAATAACTCGTCTTGAACAAGAGTAAAAAGTTGTTGAACTTCTTTTTCATTGTAAACATTAGCTTCATGATCCTTATTATCTTTCGGCTTTTTTACTTCAGCTACCGGGTTAGATTTAATAATTTTCCTATCCTCTGCGCGCTGAAATACATTTCTTAACGTTCTGTAAATGTATTGCTTTGTTCCGACTGAAAGTTCTCCCTTTTTTTCGTCTTTTCTTTTAGTGATTCATAAAATTAATGACGTGAATTGGTTTCACTTGGTCTAATCGTTTTTTCCTCAAACTCAGGTAATATATGATTATTTAAATGTTCCTTGTAATTATCTAATGTACCTGGAGAAAGTTCATTTTTAGCATATTTTAATTCCCATTCTTTTACGAATTCGCCAAATTTCATCTTTTCCGGGGCTATATATAAACCTGCTTCTACTTCCATTTTATCACCCGGGGCCAGTGCTTCTTTCTGGATATGCTCATCATATATATGACGAGAGATTAAAGTATTGGCAAAGAGAAACTATGGATGTTGCTGCAGAAGCCGGGGCAAAACGTCAAGAAGTACTTTGGATTAATCCAGTGGCGGCTAAAACAGGAGTATTTCAGGAATCTTTGTTTTAAAAAATACCATTCTCTTTCACAGGCATACCAGCGATGGTGTTGCCTAAAATGAAACAATCAATTAATACAAGAAGCGTTCCGACGATTATTTTTAGTCCTTCAGGTGTTTTAAATAGTAGTTTCATAAACACCACTCCCTTTTCAAAAATTTTCGCTAGGATGTTATTCTGTACAGCTTCTGGGAGCAGAGCCTGTGAAAAAGAACGGTAATCCAATTATATAATAAAAGGAATCTTAATACATAGTACAAAAAAGGAGTGAATATAGTGAGTAAATCATTTAGGCAGTACAAGGTTGTGGAAACAGAAGGCATGAGCGCAGACGAGTTACAAAAACTTTTAAATAAAGCAACAGACGGGTTCCCAGAAATGCAAATAGATCATGTTGTAGGTACCAAAATAATTCTCGGTTATGAATCACTTTTGAATGCGAAAGGGAGAGCTGAAAGGGCAGTAAAAAAAGCTATGAACGCTCCAATAAAAAACAGTTTAGGTTTTAGATGAAAAGTTTGAAAAAGTGAAGTTGTGAGGTGGTTCAATGGAAATAAAATTAAAAATGCCTTCATTGTTAGA